>NZ_CAWNHY010000266.1:0-59489 GCF_963874335.1 Vibrio sp. V10_P2A27P122
GTATATCACAGCCTATCTATACTCTATATAGAAATTAAGCTTAAACCGGTGAAATGAAAGCCACTGGCAAGTCATAGAGGGCATAACAACTCTACTTAGCATTCCAATTTGACATAACACCCATTTTTCATATGAAAATATGCTCTTTGTAAGACGCGGTGCCGCAAACTTAGCTAAGCTATATTTATAACAACAACGAGCATGTCAACCGTCAGTTAAAGTACCAAGGCCAATAACATAACAACAGGAAATAACCATGAGCCTGACTATTCGCCAAAGACTCTACGTGCTATCCATTGTTCCGCTACTGATTATTTCGTTAAGTATGATGTATCTCAGTTTTTCAGAAACACAAAAACTGAATCACGAACAAATGACTGCTACCCGCGCTAGCATGATGGAGATGAAACAAAATGAGCTGCGTTCATATCTGCAAATTGCCGATACAGCGCTCAAATCACTCAAACAAAAGAACGCTCCCCTCAGCGAAGCCATCACCATACTGCGTGACATCGCGTTTGAAAATAGTGGCTATATCTTTGGCTACAATAGCAAAGGGGATCGACTACTACTGGGCCAAAGTAATGCTGGTTTAGGCGATAACTTTTGGAACATGCAAGATACGCATGGCAACTATTTAATCCAAGATTTAATCAAAAATGCCAAAGTAGATAAGTTCACTACCTACTATTTCCCCAAGCCGGGAGAGACGACACCACTACCTAAATTGGCCTATTCTACCTATTTGCCACAATGGGATCTAATAATAGGCACTGGCTTTTACACCGATGACATTGATGCCGTAATCGCCAACATGGAAACACTCGCTGCGGAAAATATGCAAAGCAGTTTAGTCAATATCGGTTTGATGAGCTTGATCATTATCCTCATCGTCGGTTTTTTCGCCATCATTTTAAATCGCAGTATCATGCGTCCTCTCGAGCTATTTGATTTATCGATTCGTTCATTTGCAAGCGGTGACGCTGATTTAACTGCAAGAATGGAAAAATTCAACGCCCCTGAATTTGCAAGACTAAGTGATAACTTCAATGCCTTTGTCTCCAGCTTGCAAAGTATCATTGCGCGCGTACACCAAGTTGGGCAACAGGTTGTGGATGAAACCAATGACATGACACAACGAGCACAACAAGTTGACGCCATTGCATCAGGGCAACGTGAAGAGACCGATCAAGTAGCGACAGCGATGACAGAAATGACCACGACTGCAACAGAGATCTCGAACAACGCCCATCATGCCGCTCAATCGGCAAAAGATGCTGACGACAACGCCAAAGATGCCCATGAGATTGTTGATTCGGCCGCACAATCGGTACAGGATCTCGCCAAAGAAGTCGCTGAAGCGAGCCTTGTGATTTCAAAACTGGAAGGCGATGTGAAAAACATTTCGTCTCTACTTGCGGTTATCCAAGATATTGCGGAACAAACCAATCTACTGGCGTTAAACGCAGCGATTGAAGCGGCTCGCGCGGGCGAGCAAGGACGAGGATTTGCCGTAGTAGCGGATGAAGTCCGAAAATTAGCCAGCCGTACCCAAGACAGTACAGGGCAAATTCATGCCATGATCGGGCAACTGAAAAATGCCTCTGATGCCGCAGTTAAAGCAATGGATTCAAGCCAAAGCCGTAGCTTAAGCACCGTAGAAAAAGCCAATGCCGCATCGACAGCATTACAAAAAATTCAAGACTCTATTGCCACGATTATGGATATGAACGCACTGATCGCAACGGCAACAGAAGAGCAAAGCATTGTTGGGCAAGAGATATCAGAGCGCATTGTGGTGATATCTGATCAAAGTAGTCAATCGGCTGAACTGGCTAATCAGAACCAAGCGGGTAGCCAGCAGTTGAATAGCCGAGCCAACGAACTCTATGAGTTGGTGGACCGCTTTAAAGTTTAGCAAGAAGAGGTAAAACTGATATTCGTAAGCGTCAGAATGAAAATCGTTGATCATTAAAGTAAAAAAGCCATGTCGACATGGCTTTTTTCAATGAAGAGATCCCTAATGACTTACAGGAGATTTCTTTGGTTTAATCGATTTTTTCTTGATATTCGCGTTTATCTTCTGGGCGCAGTTGACGCTGAACACCCATTAAAAAGTTACGCAGGATCTGATCTTTACATTCACGGTAGTGTTTATTGTCAGGCTTGCGGAAAAATGCATTGAGCTCGTGCTTACTTAAACGAAAATCGATGAAAGCTAATGTGTCTAAAATATCTTCTGCTTTCATATCCAGCGCAATACGCAATTTCATGAAAATCATATTATTGGTTAAGCGTGTTTCAGGCTGAGGTTGTTCACCATCGCGTTTACCACGCTTTGTATTGATTAAGCCATTGAGAAATATCGCTAGATCCACATCACTCAACACAGATTCCGTCTCTTTGTTTAGCCAAGTAGTCACTTGCTCTTGAGTAACGCAGCCGTCCGCCGCAGCAAAAATCTCAACCATAGCTGAGTCTTTAAAGTCAAAAGTGTAGCGAATACGGCGTAAAATATCGTTATTGGTCAAAATAGATCCTAGGGTTAGATTTCCAGTGCCATCAAGATGACAGACTGTGAAGAAATAGCGCGCCACTGTAGCAGAAGAGCGATCGGACACCTATCTATTTTACGTAATACCATCTGAGTTTAATGTGTGTTTACTACCTCTTTTAGTAATCGGTCTATCGAATCAACCACCGATTTACTGGCCAATTCCATAGTATCAACTTGCTTAATCAGTTGTGTCCAATCACCATTCTGACCAGACTTCAGTGCACTCTTTCCTGAATCATGCACCAATTTATGAGGAGCATTCAAACCAGCAAAGCTGGGAAGCTGGCTGTATTCACGCGCACCATCACCCTCAAAATACCATTTACCTAGACGGCACTCTTGATGAGTATTCATCCCATGTTCAAACCGACGATTGAGGATGTGATCGTACACTTCATTTTTCCAAACTGCGTGATCCAATTTCACCGTATCAAGGAAAGAACACGCCGTCGCAATACGAATAACTTCTTGCATTTGTTTTGATTTGTCTAAAACGATTGTTACCGTCTGTTTTAATTCATTTGAAGCATTTTCTACTTCGATTGCACATTCTTGACTCTGATTCACTGAACCTTTAATACTTTCCGTTTGGTTCTGAACTTGTCCAACTAAAGATTCAATCTTAGTGCTGGCATCATTGGCTTTGGAAGCTAATGCCCGTACTTCATCGGCCACGACCGCGAAACCTCGACCCGCTTCACCTGCGCGTGCCGCTTCAATAGCTGCATTCAGTGCCAATAAATTGGTCTGTTGCGAAATCTCTTGGATCGTGCCGACTAACTGGCCAATCGAAATGGTTGTTTTATCTAGAACAGTCACCGACTCCATACTGGCGTGAGCGTATTCTGCAATTTTTTCTGCTCGAGAAGATAAGTGATTAATTGCTGTGCTTGTCTGACCAAAAATACTATTCAGTTGCTTCAGTGATTCGTTCTCACGCAATAAATTCTCAGCATTGTGAGCCAGACCAGAACGGATGGCTTCTAGCATGTGGCTACCACTCAAATGGCTGGCCATCAAATCAGACTCTAATTGAGTTGATGTACGCAATAAGGCCAGCTGCTCTTTTAGCTGCTGAATTTCATCTTGCCACTTTTGTTGCTCAAGTCTTTGCTGTGCTTGTAATGCAGCTATCTGAGCCTTCAAATCATCATTTTCTTTTTGCATTTTCTTATTAAATAGCATGCTCAACCTCGGCAAAAATAACATCGTCAATCTACATAAGTTTAATCGAACGTTAATAATTTTATGCACTTCTCATTTCAAAATGAGCAGATTAAATCGGAGTAATGTGAAGGGACGCACCTAGCCTCCCTTCGACATTCATTAAGCCTGTTTGAGTTCAAGTCTTGTTCGATACAGCACCATATCTTCAATCGTCAATACAGGCATATTGTGCTTTTGCCCGAACGCAACGATCTCGGGTGTTTTGGCCATGGAACCGTCAGGATTGGTGAGTTCACACAATACGCCCGCAGGCATTAAACCCGCCATTTGCATAAGATCAACCGTCCCTTCTGTATGCCCACGACGAGCCAAAACGCCCCCCGCCCGAGCGCGAAGTGGAAAAACATGGCCGGGGCGTGCAAGATCATCGGCTTTAGCATCAAAGCGGGCCGCGGTTTTTATTGTGGTCACTCGGTCTTGCGCTGAAACGCCCGTAGTTACACCTGTTTTTGCTTCAATCGAGACAGTAAAAGCGGTTTGGTTTGCGCTATTGTTATGCATTACCATCGGGGGCAGTTGTAGTTGATTAGCCTGTTCATCGGTCAAACATAGGCAGACGATGCCACTGCATTCACGGATCATCAGTGCCATTTGTTGTGTGGTCAGTGACTCAACCGCATAAATGATATCGCCTTCATTTTCACGATCTTCATCATCAAGCAACAACACGCCTCGCCCTTCTTTAAGCGCAGACAGTGCGTTTTCAACACGAGTAATAGGGTCGCCAAATTTGGCAAGTAGAGATAGCTGATTCATGGTTGTACTCCTAAAAAATCACCAGAATCAGGGCTGCTATGAGGGATCAAATCCAAAACAAATTGCACCAGCTAGCGAACTAACTGGCGTCTCTTCATTCTCTCTCATCCGGACTATAACCGTCGGCTCTGGTTTTTCACCAGATCTGCTGACCTCGATACATCGAGCGCTCGCGGGCTCATCTGCCTTCTCAACTGAAAAAACAAACATACCGCCGGTGGGGAATTTCACCCCGCCCTGAGAATTTAAAATATAAATTGGCTTTAAAAAAGCGATGTCATGGTAGTCGTTTACGATAAAGATGAAAAGTAGGACGAAGAAAAAGTGATGTGTATCGAAAAGGAAAGGCATCCTGCAATTATGCAATTGGGGGTAACAGGAGCATAGCTAACTCAAGAGTTTAGGGTATGCAAGATGCCTTTATTCATGGTCACCAGTGACATAAATGAATCAGAGCTAAAATCGCCATTACCTCTATAGGGTTACGTGATTTTTCTAAACGCTGGCGGTAATAGATCGCCAGCGGTGTTGGCTGTTTGGTGTCAGTCGTTATGGGGTCGTTCATCATTCACCTCCTCAGCTATCGATGCGTTGATTGTGAATCAAAACAAGGAATACAAAAACTGAGAATTTTTTATTTTTTAATTCCTCATATCATCGAAATTAACCTTAAAACGATATTTAAAAACTAAAAATCAATAAATGAGGAACAAATAATCATTAATATTTCTTATTTAGTTCTTCATAAATTCGCTACTATACCCAAACAACTTGACCATCAAGGAGGGCAAAGCGCAAGGCCGTGCGAAGAACTGAACTGCCTATCTCTTCCCTTTCATCCAGAGGATTTGCGAGTGTCTGATCTTACTTTATTACGTTATTACACACGCCTGACCGTACTTGGTGTGGGTCAAGAGATTAAAGTGTCGTTAACACAGGTTGCAGAATGTTTATTCACCTCACCGCGTCATGCACGAAATCTGGTGGCTAAAATGCAGCAACAAGGTTGGCTCAAGTGGCAACCCAAAGTCGGACGTAACCAACGCTCGATACTGCGCCTGAACCTCGATTTAGACACAATCAAACAAATGCTCGCGAAAGAGCAAATTTTGGCTGGGAAATATGAAAAAGCCTTAACCATACTGGATAATGATGAGGTAGTGTTTGGGCGTTTGTTGCAAAGTACTTCCGGCGCATCTATTCGCGAAGGTCGCTTACACATTCAACTGACGTATAAACGACCATTTGAACGGCTAGTGCCCCATCAAATACAGCGTAGTAGTGAGCGATTTCTGCTCAGGCAAATCTATTGCTGCCTCATCCAGTGTGATGAACAAGGACGCTTTCATCCAGAATTAGCCCATCACTGGGAGTATGATGCACAACATTTTCAGTGGGTATTTTATCTTCGCCCCGGATTAGCGTTTCACGATGGCTCACCGATTGATGCTAATACGATCGTGAGTTTATTTGCCAAACTCTCTAGTTTGGAAGAGTACAAAAAAGAGCTCGCGCATTTGGTTGATGTAAGCGCACCACAACCACAAAAAGTAGTATTTTCTCTTAATCAATCTGATTTAGGATTTGCAGGGTTGCTCTCTGGCGTCAAATATTCAATTCAACCAGCCAGCCAAGTGAACAATGCATACTCCCCAATGGTGACAGGTTGTGGCCCATTTCAAGTTCAAGATCACTCACCTCACAAACTCATTTTAAGCGCATTTGACCAATTCTATGGCTGCCGAGCTTTAACGGATCACGTCACAATTTGGATTTTAAATGAAGACGAGTTGTACCCTCAAGGCATGCATATCAAACAAAAAAATCAGCAACAAAACATCTCTTGCCACCACGATGTAGAGCTGAGTAACGTTGAAGAACTGGCGATCATCACCTCTAATCAGTCATCAAGAGTGGAAGATGGCTGCATGTTTATTTTGTTCAATCAAGGTGCTCATTCACCTCTTAATGAAAATCAGAAACGCTACCTAGCTACCGAGATATCTGGAGAAAAACTAGAGCACTATTTAGCACAACAACCAACTAAGTTTGACGCCGTCGTTGCCAGTAACCTACTGCCAGTATGGCAACCTGTGGTGCGACCACCAGCGCCTAAAGCAAGCCTGCCAAATCAAATCTCGATTGCCGTCTATGACTACACGGTACTGATTCATTGCGCCTTCGGTGTGAAACATATTTTAGAGGAGATGGGGCTGACTGCTGCCGTCAACATTTACTCCTACCGAGAATTGAATTTTCTGGCCCAGCAAGGCAAATTGTACGAAACCATAGTTATCACCAATATTAATTTAGATGACAATCGGCATTTCAGTGCATTTAGCCACTTATTTGGCAACCCAATGTTGCACCATTGCATTGGCCCCGCAGAGAGCCAATGGCTGCTCAAAGCGTTAATCGACATTCGATCAACGACACCATTGACACACTACCTTATCGCGTTGGAACCGCTAGCATCGAGTTTGATCAACGAATACTGCCTCGTCCCTTTGTTCCACCATAAGCAAACATTACGTTTTCAGGGTGTGCTCAAAGACGTTGCACTGACCAACTGGGGATGGCCTGATATTAAAAATGTGTGGTCCATTGATTAGCGAATAAATAGCCTGCGTAATATTGCCAGCATCACTAAACGATAACGCAGCATCCACTGGCTACGTGGCAACCAACGCTTAGAAAACAATACGGTTTTGGCGTGTGAAAAGGTCTTAAAACCTTCAATCCCGTGATAGTGCCCAACCCCAGAATCGCCAATACCGCCAAAGGGGGCATCATCGGCGGCCACATGTAACAGAGTATCG
This sequence comes from Vibrio sp. V10_P2A27P122, assembly GCF_963874335.1. Taxonomy (NCBI): domain Bacteria; kingdom Pseudomonadati; phylum Pseudomonadota; class Gammaproteobacteria; order Vibrionales; family Vibrionaceae; genus Vibrio; species Vibrio sp. V10_P2A27P122. The sequence continues at coordinate 7,360 of NZ_CAWNHY010000266.1, forward strand.
TTCACCGCTAGGCCACCACTATGCGTTTGTGTACTAACCTGTTTGATCACCTCGTGATCATCACTCATTAAATATAAAGCTAACGGACGTGAGCGAGCGTTGATATAAGCTATCGCTTCATCCAAACTGTGATAGCTCAATATCGGCAATATGGGGCCAAATATCTCATGTTGGGATAACAACATATCAACCTTCACATTCGTCACTAAGCAAGGCAAAAGTTGATACGTGCCCGCTTTTGCATCGCCTTCTACGGGATGCAATGTAGCCCCTTTTTGTTTAGCATCTTCTAAGTATTGCTGCAGCCTATCAAACTGGGTTTGATTAATAATATGTGACGTATCATAGCCATCTTTAGTGGAAAAATAGCGCTTAAAGCGTTGCAGATAGAGCTCCACAAAGGCTTGTTGTTTGCCTTCCGGCAGTAAAACATAATCAGGAGCAACACAGATCTGCCCTGCATTGATGGCTTTGCCAAGCATGATGTTATCAACGCTACGCGCAAGGTCAGCATCAGGTGCAATGATCACGGGGGATTTCCCGCCAAGCTCTAACGTTACTGGTGTTAGGTTTTTCGCAGCCGCTTGGGCAACCAATTTACCTACCGGTGTTGACCCCGTAAATAACAGATGATCAAAGGGTAACGCACTGAACTGTGCGGCAACGTCAGCCCCACCTTCTACAGTATCAACCGCTTCATCGACCGTCGCAAAAATACGCATCAACACTCGGTTGGTGCAGGGCGTATGTTCGCTCAATTTGACCATAGCGCGATTACCTGCCGCCAATGCTGTGACTAATGGAGCCATACTGAGCACGATAGGAAAATTCCAAGGTACAATCACCCCCACAAGGCCCAAGGGTTGATAGTGAACGCTCACTGTCGACGGCAGTAATAGCCAACCTGCATGACGCGATTGCGATTTTGTCCACGATTTGAGGTGTTTTAGCGTGTAATTAATGTGTGAAACGGCCGGTAGCAGATCGCAAACCGTACTATCAAAGCGACTCCGATAACCATAATCCTGATTTAAGGCCTCAACGAGCGCTGCCTGTTCACTGAGTAACGCGGTTTTTAAGCACTGCAACCAAATACGTCTTTGCTCAAGGCTAGGATACGGCTCTGCTATTGTCTGCTGTTTTAGCCTAGTAAAAAGTGTCGTAACGTCTTTAGTTAAGGGCTGTTGCTGTTCTGTTTCTTGCACCGTATTTCACCTCATTCGCAGCTAAGGCAGCGTCTTGGAAATGAGCTCAGGATTAATGCCAAAGCTGGCTTTATGTTCTTCAATCACAAATTCACTGCGCGTTTGAATCACTCCCGGCAATGTACCCAACTTGCCAGACATAAAACTTTGGTAGGCTTTCATATCTTTCACTCTCACTTTGATCATGGTGTCAAAATCACCGGACAATGAATAACATGCTTCAATTTCTGGGATGTCCGCCACTGCTTGTGAAAAGCGCTCAAAAATAGAGAAACTGGTTTGATCCAATCGAATATGAATGAACACTTGTACATCCAGACCTAACTTTTCTGGGCACAGTTCTGCATGGTAGCCTTTGATATACCCTTCCTTTTCTAAGCGTTTGACACGATCAGAACAAGGAGATGTGGTTAAATTCACCAACTTTGCCAGCTCAACAACGGGAAGCCGTCCTTTACTGTGCAAAATACGTAAGATCTGTTGGTCGATGCGGTCTAGGCTCATGGTTTTGCACGGCGCTCTCAAAAGAAGTGATATGGCATACAATAATGGCTTACAGCGTTAAACCAACCTATCATCACAAGGCATTGTGATATAAATCACATAGAATAGAGGAACGTTATAATAAAAAGACTGAGGAGAAAAAAGGAAAAGAAAGTGAGCAAGCACCCACTTTCTTGTTTGTAATCTATTTATCGCCTCTTTACTTTGAGTACGTTGAGATGATTACAGTTTGAAACGAGAAATTTCTTTATCTAACTCATTCGCTAAACGGTGCATTTCATGAGCTTGTTGCACTGCATTTTGCGCATCACTGGCTAGTTGGTCGCTGACTTCACGTACCGATTCGGTGTTGCCATTAATATCCGCTGTCACCAAAGATTGCTCTTCTGCTGCTGATGCAATTTGTGTTGCCATATCACTGATCATCTGAATGGCTTCGCTGATTGCGTGTAAGCTTTCTCCTGTATGGTTCACATCTTGCACACTTGTTTCGACCAGTTTATGGCTTTCCGTCATGACAGAAACAGCATTGGTCGTTACCTTTTGCAAACCGGAAATTTTAGACTGGATCTCCTCGGTAGAGGCATGAGTGCGCTGAGAAAGCACTCGGACTTCATCAGCTACAACGGCAAAGCCACGACCTTGCTCTCCGGCGCGCGCCGCTTCAATCGCCGCATTCAAGGCCAACAAATTTGTCTGCTCTGCAATCGAGCGAATGGTCGACAGAATGGTTGAAATCTCATTAGCGTGCACTTCTAATTCACCAATGATGCCCACAGCACTGCTAAGCTCTTGTGCTAACTGATTGATTGACTGTTTGCTTTGCTGCATCTGGCGATAGCCTTGTGCACCAAGCTCAACCGATTCATTGGCATTTTTAGCGGTATTATCAGCATTGCCCGCGATTTCAGCGGTCGCAGACGCCATTTCAGTTACCGCAGTTGCAACCATAGTAATTTCATCTTGTTGAGTACGAATCCGTTCACTACGTTGACTGGCTGAGCTCGCGGCCTGTGTCGCTCCTTGGTTAAGGGAGACGGAAACATCACGCACGCTTTGCACCATGACATGGATGCGATCGACAAATTTATTGAACTTATCCGCTAAGATACCGACTTCATCATCGCTGTGAACGGCTAAACGACGGGTTAAATCGCCATCACCTTCGGCGATATCTGACAAAGCTTGAGCAATATTACTCAACTCATTCAACTGACGAGCGACGAACCATGAGGTCGCTAATGCCAAGATCACTAAAATCATCAAGCCAATCAAGCTCTGTTTCAATAGCATGTCATTGAGTGGCTGTTCAAGAACCGTTTTGTCCATCACCATAACCAACAGCCAGTCAGTATGTTCAATACTTTGCGCCATCAATACTTTGGCCTGACCATCAATATCAACAAAGAGTGGTAATTGAGAATTTGCCGCCTCTGATATGCTTTGAATGGTCAGTTGTGAGGCCATTTCTTGGGTAGGTTTTAAAATAAGCTCTTGATTGGGATGGGCAACAATTAGCCCCTTGGTATTCACCAAAATAGCATTGCCCTTCCCGGGAACCTCAATAGCTAAGACGTCCTTGATCAATTTACCCAAAGCTAAATTGGAAGCGGCGACGCCAATCAGTTGGCCATTTTGACGGACAGGTTCTGCCAATGTCACCACTAAGGTTTGCATGGTAACGCTGACGTAGGGGGCGGTTGTGATCGGTTTACCCGCGACTTTGGCTTCTTTATACCAACCACGCTCACGAGGATCATAACCATTTTGGTTACGCGATCCGTCATTGCGGATCATATCGCCCTGTTCATTACCGTAATAACTCAGCCCAAACTCACCAGACTCCAAGGTTTGGCGTAGGTGAGGAACAATGTCTAATTGCGGATTACGCTCAATTTCGTTTTTTAATCCTAGCAGCGTTTTTTGTTTGCCATTAAACCAGTCACCAATCCCTTTTGCATGAGCCTGTAATGTATTACGCGCTTCACTCTCAATCGCTCTCCAGCTGTCGGTTTTAAAGGTTTGATAGCCAACCATAACCAATGCAGCGGCTGTCAATGTAATAGCAGCAACCACAGAGAACACCATTTTTCTCTTTAAACTCAATTGCATTGCAATGCTCCTTGAAGCTTGTTCACCAAAGTAATGGGCTTGAGAGTATTACAACTATGGATTATTACTTTGCCTAAGTTCCCAATACTTGACACTCGTGCAATAGAACGGCACGTGAATGTGCACTAAATCAAACTTAGTCAGCCGAATAAAAGCAAAATTATCTTTTGAGCGAGAGGCGCACTACGCCAAAAAACTTAGCGCAGTGCTGGAAGTATTTAGAGAACGCGGACGCGTGAGAAGTCGGTGTGGCTTAATGTTGATGGGTGATTACATACTCGGCAAAAACCTTGCTTTTCCATTTTGTAATGAGGTTCACCTTGTATAATGAGCGCAAAAAACTTTTGAACACCTTGCCACGTTGAACAAGGTTCTGACTGACAGCGCTTCATCACGACTTTATGTGGTGTCTCTTTACGACAACAGGTGCAATAAGCTTTTGACATGGTCCAATAATCCCTACAATTTGCATCATTATTGATAATTGACACATTTTGCGCCTACAGGTTCATTTTTCTCAAACTTTAGTGTGTGTTTCGTGAGCTATCTTCAAAAAACGTCCATCCCAATCTCCTTATTTTCTGCTAAGCACACTACACAATCTAACCTGTACAAAAAAGCCCCTCAGAAAGGGGCTAGTTATTGAACAACGGTATGAATGTCAATCTAGTTCAACCAGCTGCTTTTTAAAGGTCACGTGCTGTGCTCTCACGCTCTCTTCGGGTTCAGCTGTCGCTAAGCTCACCACAACGATCGCAAGTACAGAGAAAATGATCCCAGGAACAATTTCATACACATCAAACCAACCGCCAGACAGTTGTTTCCAAACCACAATGGTCACGCCACCAACAATAATGCCGGCTAGTGCACCATTGCGGTTCATTCGAGACCAATAAAGGCTCAATACCACTGCTGGGCCAAATGCGGCGCCAAAGCCCGCCCATGCATACGAGACTAAGCCGAGCACGGAACTATCTGGTGTCATGGCCAGCACTAACGCAACGATAGAAATTAGAATCACAGCAAAGCGGCCAACACGAACTATCTCCTCCGACGTTGCATCTTGCTTGATGACTTGCTTGTAAAAATCTTCCGCTAGCGCCGAGGAAGAAACTAATAATTGCGAGTCAGCGGTACTCATAATTGCCGCAAGAATAGCTGCAAGCAAAATACCTGCAATAACTGGATGGAAAATCGCATTCACTAGCAGCATGAAGATTTTTTCACCATCTGCCAGCTCCAGCGAACCTGTGTTCGTCACATAAACAAGCCCAACTAAGCCAACCAACAAGGCTCCCGCCATGGATAAACCGGTCCAAATGACCGCAATACGACGTGCTGTGGTGAGATCTTTATTTGAGCGAGACGCTTTAAAGCGCGCCAAAATATGAGGTTGACCAAAATAACCAAGCCCCCATGCCATTAATGAGATAATGGCAACACCCGTTAACGGCTCACCTTTCACATCATGCCACAGCGTCAATAGCTCTGGGTTTATTGCGGATAGATCTTGACTCAGTTGACCCAAACCACCGTTGATTGCCGCGATGGGCACAATCATTAATGCCGCGGCCATCAATAGGCCTTGCACTAAGTCAGTCCAAGAAACGGCTAAAAATCCACCAAACAGTGTATAAGACACCACACAAATGGTGCCAATAATAACTGCGGTTGAATAATCTAAACCAAATACCGTTTCAAATAATTTACCGCCAGCCACAAGGCCAGAACTGGTATAAAAGAGGAAGAACAGCAAAATAAAGAAGGCTGAAATGGTTTGAATCAGTTTAGATTTATCATTAAAACGGCGTGATAAAAATTCAGGTAATGTTAATGAATCTGTCGTGATGCTATAAGTGCGCAAGCGCTTAGCATTCACTAACCAGTTAGCCCATGTGCCCAATAATAAGCCACCCGCTAGCCAGAAAGCCTCAATACCAGCGGCGTACGCGTAACCAGGTAAACCGAGCAATAACCAACCGCTCATATCAGATGCACCCGCCGATAAAGCCGCAGGCCAAGGGCCCAGTGATCGCCCTCCTAAGAAATAATCTGCGGAGTTTTTCGTTCGAAGGTATGCAACCACACCAATAGCCAGCATCAAAATAAGATACAGGATAAAGGTGGTTGTAATAGCAAAGCTATTTTCCATTGTGTTTGTCCTCTTTAAAAGATCGCCTTCCATGTCCTCTTCCGAAGAAGAGGATAAAACAGAAAGGATTAATGGGTTTCGCTACCAAGCTCAAGCAAGGTCGCATTACCACCCACTGCTGTTATATTTATTGTGCGAGTACGCTCGGTAATAAAGCGCAACGATAAGTGAGGATCATGAGCCACGGGGATCGCGCTCAAGTCCGTTTCAGAAACTAGGCTGACAATCGCACCATTACGATCAGCTAGCTGACGGTTGAGGCTACGCTCAACCGAAGTGTTCCCAACGTAACCTACACTTCGAACGTCCGACGCCATCAACGGATGATAAGCATCAAAAGACGTAAACTGAATGAGATTAGTAGGGAGTGTTGACTGCTCAAATGCCGCTTGCAGTGTTCGAATCAACATCGCATCGTCACTACATAAGACGACACTATTGCCTGCCACAAGAGCGGCACAAAGCTGAGCTGCCACCGCCTGTTGCGCTTTATCACTGTGTTCACCTTGGATGATCACAGCCACGCCCCGACCTGCGGTGTATAGCTCATTGGTTTCTCCAGTAGGACCGATCAATTGATGCGAATGCGCCAACAGCGCCGATGCCTGATGAAGATGGTAAGAAATCACTGTTGCCAGTTGTGGCATAGCGCTTTCTAGTAGATTTTTAAATGAAAGTAAGCACTCACATTTAGAATCAAAATCGGTGATATTCCAATTTTCCCATGCTGAAAAAGCGTCAGAAAAACGTGTTACTTGATGAACCATGCTAATTCTCCTGAGCCTTTATTACTGAGAAAATTCAGTTTGAGTAAAACGGTATAAGTAATGTGGGCCACCTGCCTTTGGTCCGGTACCAGAAAGCCCCTGCCCACCAAATGGTTGCACGCCCACCACCGCACCCACTTGATCACGGTTGATGTAACAGTTACCTACTCGGGCGTGTTTTTCTATCCAACGATATGTCGTTTCATTGCGGCTATGGATCCCCATGGTTAAACCAAAACCAGTTTGATTAATTTGCTGCACGACATCGGCCAGCTCACGCGCTTTAAAACGCACGATATGTAAGATCGGCCCAAATTGTTCTTCGGTTAAGCAGTGAATATCTGAAATTTCAAAAGCCGCTGGCGGTACAAAATCGCCGTGTTGGCACTCCGAACTGAGTTCTAATTGCGCAACTTTGGTCTGTGTCTTGGTCATCTGTTCAATGTGAGAGAACAACTTTTGTTTGGCTTTTTCATCAATAACAGGGCCGACATCTGTACTGTGGAGGTAAGGAAGACCAATCTTGAGCTCATTCATCGCACCATGAATCAAGCTGATGATGCGATCGGCAATATCCTGTTGAACAAATAGCACTCGTAATGCAGAGCAGCGCTGCCCAGCCGAAGCAAAGGCAGAACGAATCACATCTCTCACCACTTGCTCGGGTAAAGCCGTACTATCAACGATCATCGCGTTTTGCCCACCCGTCTCTGCAATCAACGGCACTGGCGCGGCGTCACGTTGAGCAAGAGCTTGATTGATACGTTGCGCGGTCGCCGTTGATCCAGTGAACGCGACACCTGCAATGGCAGGGTGAGAAGTCAGCGCACTGCCAATTTCTGCACCACGTCCGGGTAACAATTGGATAACGCCAGCAGGAAAGCCAGCTTCCAACATCAGTTCCACGGCACGCGAAGCAATCAAACTGGTTTGTTCTGCGGGTTTGGCAACGACCGTATTACCCGCCACTAACGCTGCCGTGATTTGCCCAAGAAAAATCGCAAGAGGGAAGTTCCATGGGCTAATGCACACGAAAACACCGCGACCTTCACGGCTCACTTTACGCTTTTCATTATCAAAACTCGTCACTTCAAAGGGTGTTAACGCGGAAACTTGTTTGGCGTAATAGCGACAAAAATCTACCGCTTCGCGGACTTCATCAATGCTATCGTGAATGGTTTTCCCTGCTTCGTGATGACAAATGGCGACCAGTTCAGCCAAGTTCTCTTCGAGTAAATCAGCAAGTTTATCAAGTTTGCCCGCGCGAACACTGTGCTCTTCTTGCTTCCAAGCAGCAAAGGATTGCTCCGCTATTGAGATAGCTTCGGAAACATGATCAAGGTTGGCAAATACCACTTGTCCAACATGCTTCCTACGGTCATACGGCGCAGTCACAACTTCCGGCGATGCCCCTGCCTTGATCATGCTTTCGAACTGAGCAACACCATTGATGATAGGAGAAGCATGCCACTGTTTACTGAGCCAACATTCTACTTTCGCTTCAAAAGGCGTTGCCTCACTTTCAATATCAATATTGACGCCATAGGAATTAACGCGCTCGGCAAAAATATGCGGTGGCAAAGGGATTTTGGTATTTGGTAAAGAATCAAACGAGAGCAACATATCGACAGGATGTTGCGTTAACGTATCAATAGGACAACGAGCATCGACTAAACGATGCACAAACGAACTGTTCGCACCATTTTCAAGCAATCTACGAACTAAATAAGGCAGTAAGTCTTTATGACTACCTACTGGAGCATAAATTCGCACCGATTGTTGATAGGCTTTCATTGCATGATGATAAAGAGCATCACCCATGCCATGCAGACGCTGGAACTCAAAATCTTTGTGTTGTGACATCACCGCAATCGCGGTCACGGTTTGTGCATTATGACTGGCAAATTGAGGGAAAATATGACCACGAACACCCTCGCTTAAAAGAAAACGAGCGCAAGCCAAATAGGCTACATCAGTAGCTTCTTTACGTGTGTATACCGGATAGTTGCTGTAGCCACTTTGCTGAGACCACTTCACTTCGCTATCCCAATACGCCCCTTTGACTAAACGCAGTGGGATCACATCACCTTGCTGTTTCGCCAACCCATTAAGCCAAACTAAAACGGGTAAAGCGCGCTTAGAGTAAGCTTGTACAACTAAACCAAATTTCCCCCACCCTTTCACGGGCTCACTGCGATATATCTTTTCAAATAGCTTTAATGACAGCTCTAAACGGTCTGCTTCTTCTGCATCAATAGTGATCGCCACATCCAGCTCGATAGCACGGGCTAAAAGCTGTAGCAGTGTGCTATAAAGCTCGCTCAGCACGCGCTCTTGATTAGCCACCTCATAACGCGGATGCAATGCAGAAAGCTTGATTGATACGGACGGTGCCGGGCTGGTTGATAAGCCATATTTCTCGCGGCCAACCGCCTCAATCGCCATCAAATAATCTTTGAAATATTTATTGGCATCGGCCGTGGTTAACGCCGCTTCACCGAGCATATCAAATGAATAGGTATAGCCTTTATCACGCATAGGACGGCCATTTTTTTGTGCTTCTTCAATGGTTCGGCCTAGCACAAATTGGTGGCCCATCACCTTCATCGCTTGGTGCATCGCCTTACGAATCACTGGCTCAGAAAGCTTATTCACTAGACGATTAACCGCCTGCGTTGGACTAGTCGTATCCACATCAGCAAGGCCAATCACTTTACCAGTCAGCATCAACCCCCACGTGGACGCATTGACAAAGACAGAGTCAGAATTTTTCAGATGAGATTTCCAATCCGCAACGCTGAGGCGATCTTTAATAAAAGCATCCGCGGTTTCCGCATCGGGAATACGCATCAGAGCTTCAGCCAAACACATCAACAAAATACCTTCTTGCGTATCTAAACTGTACTCAAGTAATAAGGCATCGATCATTTGCACCGCTTTTTTGTCGGCTCGGATCGCTTCGATTAACTGGGTTGTTTTATTTAATATCGCCGATTTTTCTGATTCTGTAGCTGTTGCCAGCGGTAATAACTGCTTCAGCCATTGAGATTCGTCCACCATATAAAGTGGAGAGATCAGCGACCACAGCTTATCAAGCGGTTGCTCGATAAACTCTGCATTCAACACATCTGTTGCTGTAAACATGCGTTTTCCTCAATCTCACTCCCGAAAAAGGTCGGGTTTCCTGCAATGGCTGGCAGTGTATTTTGAGCGCGAGAAGAATACTTGTCAAAAACTCCGAGTTTTTTGCTAAAAACTCTGGCTATTAACAAAATAAAAACACAATCACATCAATTGACATCATGTACAAAGCAGAAAATAGCAACATTGTTTCCAAAATTTAACCAAAGGTGCACGTGTTGCCGATAGTTCAAGGCAAGCAATATAAAAATGATGTGGGAATTACAAACAAAAAAGAGGCAGGGATATAAAGAATTAGCGACGACACAATTTTCGGTATTGCGATGGAGAAATACCTTGCAAGCGAGTAAATGAATGAGTGAAGGTACTTTGTCCAGAAAAGCCCGTTAATTCCGCAATTTGACCAAAACTCAAACAACCTTGCTCAATCAAATCTTTTGCCATATCAATTCGTTTACCTAACAAATATTGATGAGGCGTGATCCCCATTTGCTCTTTGAACAACATATGAAATTGGCTTTCACCTAAATAAACGCGGCCCGCTAATTGAGCGACTGAAATTTTACGACCAAGGTGCAGATCGATATAACGATCAATCGCTTCAAGATCAAAACGAGACTCTTTGCGATGCGTTTCAAATACAGAAATATGGCGTTGCAGTAATGCCATAACGGTGTCATTGCAGGCACGGCTCAACAGTAAATCATCAGGGCTCGATTGCATCTCTTTAACTAGCAATTGGATCAGCTTTTGGATTTGCCCATCCAACTGAAAGTAAATATCCGCATTCGACAACTCATTCATTTTTTGTAAAAGCAAAGGGTCATCTCCGCAGGAGATTGGAAGGTTAAGCACTAAGATATCCGACTGCCCAACGACACCACCAAACGCATGGCCAGTTCCAGAGGTAACGACACAACCTTGCCCCGGCCCCACCAAATTGCCTACACCTTGTACTTCAAACTCAGCTTGGCCTTTTAATCCGATAACGACTTGGGTATAACTATGATCATGACACTCCATGTACGAGGGTAATGTCACTAACTCTGCTGGCCTAGGCGACAAAACTTTGTCATTTTGTTGATAGTTAGATAGCTTAGCCAAAGAAAAGTCACTCATATTGCTGCATCATGGTTGAGGTTAGAAGCTGATGTTATAACAAAACTATCAGGAGCGAAAACAAAGCTGTATTTTTTTAAAAATTAAACATCAAAGTGCATATGAAGCTTAAGTTTAGGGGTGAAATGAGATCGATTTTTCAAAACGGAACAATGATCAAGTGCACATAAATTACGGTCAATGTGTGTTCAATCCCAAAACCCCTAAATAGATCGAAAATAGAGACTTGCATATTTCGCTATTAGGCTCAAAATGAAGATGCACAATTATAAAATTTACAAAATCAGTCACCTAGTAATAGATTTAAGTGAATTTTGCTATTGTTCGGAATAAATTTTGCATTATGAATACAGCTTATCCATTAAAGCTGTCAAAAGTTTGTCTTTCCCACTTTTGTGGTTAAACGTTAATTTGTTGCAGGGACCTATGATCACACGTCGCATCCCAGCGCTATTGCTTGCGCTAAGCCCTTTTTGGGTATCTGCATCGGTGTACGCGGAAGAAGTTATTCAGGTAGATCCTGTCACCGCTATCGATGAAAAAATGACTACTAAACAGACGGAAATCGACGCGATTTCTGCAGAATACGAAGCAGAGGGAGCCAAGCTTCAACAACTTAAAAATGAACATGTTCGTATTAAACGAGAAAGTGAAGAACTTGATGCTAAACGCAATCGAGCCAAGTCTGCTTTGGACAAACAATATAGCCGTCTTTTAGATGATCCAGACACAGATTTAGCCTCGTTTCAAAAGAAGTACCAAGAAACATGGGCATCAGTGAAGCAGAACCAAGCTGAAGGCCTTGAGAATAATCAAGCGATGACCGAAGTTGAAATGCGCTTGTCTCAAATCAAACAGAAGCAAGCTCGTCTCAGTAATGAGTATGCGAACCTCGAAGAGTCGCGCATTGAGGCTAGGGTCAAACGTCTCGAAGCCGAACTGCGTGAAAGTAGTGTTCTTGAAACTGGCTATAAAACCACCTGTTCAACGACAATGACACTAGGTGAGTGTTCAAATCAGGGACAGCACCTTACCAAACAAAAAGCGGTAAAAACGTTTCGGGCCAAGTTGCTTGATGACCTAACCGAATCGGTCATTGCCAAGCAAAACCTGAAAGGCGTGGAACTTAATATCCATGTACAAGATAGCCAAATTATTCGCAGTGGTTTTGAAGGCAACAACGAATACTTCACCCAAATGCAAGCTCAGCTTCAAGCGAAACCAGAAGCGGTGGCTGCGTGTAAACTGCTTAACGTGTCAACTCGATACTGTTTGAAAGGCGGCGTGTCTGAAGGTACGCAAAAAAATGACAAACAGTGGGCAAATGTGACCGTAAGGTCGGATCAATACAACGATGCCGTAACCATCAACGGTATTAACTACGGCAGTACACCTGTTGAGATTGTTTTGCCCAATGGCCGCCACCAAGTTACCGTCTCTAAAGATGGCTACGAAACCTACAACCGGGTATTAACAATTAACGGCAATGATACGGTTTGGATAAAGCTAAGACCGAATAAAGAGGGTTAATTACCTCAAAAAAACTCTGTTTTTCTGTCGTAATTCACAAAGATGCGGTTAAAACGCCATTTTGTCATTAAGTTATTGAAAGATGACTTCAGACAAAATGGTGTTTTCGTTTAGAATAGACACAATGAACTAATAACTTAACTGAAGTAGATAATAATGCGACAAGGTTTACCCGCTCTCTTATTAGCACTTTCGCCTTGCTTAGTGGCAACATCGACGATGGCAGAAGGAACGCCTTCCTCAGTAATTGCCATTGATGATGCGTTGTTTACTAAACAGTCCGAATTACAGGCAGCCCAGAAGGCCACCCATGAACAACAAGTGGTTGTGAACAACCACAACAGTGAGTTAGACAGGCTAACAAAGCAAGCCCAATTATTTGATAAGGCACTTGCAAAAGCAAAAACTGACTTAGAACGCGATTACATGAAAATGATTGATGATCCTGAACTGGACATCATGCCTTCACAAAATGCCTACCAAGCGGCTTGGGCTAATGTAAAGCAGAATCAAAAAAACCGTTTAGAAGCTGAGCAAAAACGCCAAGAGTCAGAAGCACTGCTGGCACAAAAAAGGGCCGAGCAGAACACGGTCAGCAAAAATATCAATGAGCTAGAACAGCATAAATTACGCGCGCGAGTTGAGCGCTTAAGAGATGAACTCAAACAGAGTAGCACCGAGAAAGTTAGCTTTACTAACGCTTGTAGTGCCGATATGACATTGGCTCAATGCTCGAAACAGACCACTGACTTAGCGCTCCAGAAAGCGGTAAACCAGTATCAAACCAAGTTAATAGAGGCCACAAGTGAGGCCAAACTCGTCCAACAACATCTGGCCAATGTCTCTTTTAATATTCATGTACTGCGCCATAAAACCGTAGATTCAGGTTTCTACAATGGCAATAAGTACAAAGCCGTACTAGATGTTCAGCTTGATGCAAGACCGGATGAAAACACACCATGTCGGTTGCTGAATGTCGAATCACAATACTGTTTCGCTCCAGGCGAATACTCAGCCAATACAGAAAAACAGAAAGAAATTGCTTGGGTTACCCTATCGATTCGCTCGAACCAATACAGTGATAAAGTCTCTATCGATAATGTAAACTATGGCAGTACTCCCGTCGAAGTGATGCTTCCAGTGGGACCGCACATGATTACGATTGAGAAAGAAGGGTATTACTCATTTAATCAAGAGCTGAAAATCACCTCAGATCATACATTAAGAGCGAACCTACGAGAAAAAGACAACCTACTAAAACCTGGACATAAATTTGCTGATTCCCTCAAAGGGGATATTAAAGCTCCTGAGTTAGTCACTTTGATCTCAGGCGAATATTTGATTGGCGAGCACGCATCGAAACAAGTTTTCCTTGATCATGCTTTCGCAATTGGTTCAACCCCCGTAACTGTGGGTCAATTTGAAACCTTTGTGAATCAAACCACCTACCAAACTGATGCTGAGCTACAAAAACTGTGCACAGCAGTCGCCGAATCTGAAATTACCCCGATTGCAGGTAGCTATTGGCGCGACCCTGGTTTTAAGCAGTTGAGCAACTCGCCAGTGGTGTGTATTAGCCAAAATGATGCGAAGGCCTATACTCGCTGGCTAAGTAAGGAAACTGGCTATAAATACCGTTTGCCGACTGAAGAAGAGTGGGAAATTGCCGCTCGCGCTGGTACACAAACAGACTATTGGTGGGGAGATGATTTCGGAACTGGGAAAGCGAATACTGGCTGGAGTGGTACACCTTGGTCAAATAAAAGCACCTCTCCTGTGAAGTCTTTCGCTCCCAATGGCCTAGGCCTTTATGATGTTGTCGGTAACGTGTGGGAATGGACAAATGACTCAAGAGGTCAAGCAAAAGGTGGAGCATGGAGCTTCTCCCCTGCAACGGCGGCGGCTTATGGTAATTTGTTTATTGCTCCTGCTACTTCGGCAAATTATGTTGGCTTCAGGGTCATTAGGGAACTTTAGGTAAGCTGAACTAGCCCAACCATTTATATAACAAAGGGGGGAATTCCCCCCTTTGTTATTGCACTCTCGTCGTCTAAAGTGGTGTTGAATATCAAACACGTTTGATATTTGATATCCATGTGGTATCCCTATGAATTTGCAACACCCTCGCAGCATTCATAGAACCTCTTCTGCACGTCGACAAGAAGCAATTCTTGTATTTATGCCAGCCCATCTTCAGGCTGGCTTTTTTTATGTTCAAATGCCGCTATGGATTACAACCCGCCATGCCATTGGTATTATATCAATATCATTGTTAGGAGAACCCGCTATGGTCAATTTCCTCAGCGCAGAACAAATTTCATTGTTTCAACAGCTTCCGGGATATTGGGGTTGCAAAGATCTTAATTCGGTTTTTGTTTACGCAAACAATGCTTATGGCAAATTAATTGGTGTTAGTGATGCAAAACAGTGCATTGGATTAACTGACTTTGAAATGCCAAGCCCGACAACCGCTTGCGCCGCAGAATTCCAGCAACAAGATCGATGTGTAATCTCCACAAAAAAACCGTTAAAAGTGCTGGATATCCACCCCTATGCTGACGGTTCTTGGCGCGCTCATATTTTCACCAAAACCCCATGGTTCAACGCACAAGGTGAGGTTCAAGGTACAATTTTTTTCGGGCAAGAGCTAACTGATACCGCTATTTTGGAAGTAGGCCATTGGATATGCCGAGCAACAGGTTTAACGACCACACAGCATTCCACATGTGTTCTAGAACCCATTTCCGGGCCCCTAACCACAAGAGAATCTGAAGTTCTTTTTCTTCTGCTTTACGGAAAAAAGCCCAAACACATTGCTCGGGTGATGAAGATTTCGATAAAAACAGTGGAAGGCTATGAAGCAAAATTGCGACATAAATTTGCAGCCCACAGTAAAGAGCAACTTATCGATATGGCTCTAGACCAAGGTTATGGCTCAAACATCCCCAAGACCTTGCTCAAAACGCAATTATCCGTGGTACTCAATAGTGAATGCCCCATATAGATGAGGCATTCATTGCGACTGACTTTTAACAAGCAGGCCTTATGGCGCTAAACGTTCAGCGTCCCATTGTTGATCATGTTGCGTAAACAAGAAGCGATCATGCAAACGATGCTCACCACCTTGCCAAAATTCTATCGATTCAACTTTAACGCGATATCCTCCCCAAAAACTCGGAACTGGGATCTCACCTTGTTCAAATTTCTTTTTTAACTCCAAGTATTTACCTTCCAAAATACCACGTGCTGAGATACGGCTGCTCTGGCGACTCGCTATCGCGGCAATTTGGCTATCTTTAGGACGAGAAGTAAAATATTTCATGTTTTCAAAAGCCGACAATTTTTCAGCCGTTCCTGTGATGTGCACTTGTCTCTCTAATGGGTGCCAAGGAAAGTGCAAGCTGACTTTATTGTTGTGTTCAATATGCTGCGCTTTGCGACTGCCTAAATTGGTGTAGAAAACAAAACTGTCTTTTTCGACATTTTTTAATAGCACTATACGTTGGAAAGGTTGTCCATTTTCATCAACCGTTGCCACTGTCATCGCCGTGGGATCGGTAAGACCGGCATCAATAGCCTGTTGCAGCCAAAGGTTAAACTGCTCAATAGGATTTGAAAGCAAATCTTTGCGTCTTAAACCGCCTTTTATGTATTCGCGGCGGATGTCTGAAAGTTCCATCTCTGCTCCTTATGAAATTTTTGACGATTGTGCGCCTATCATCGTCATAACTCAAGAGTGCTAAGGTTCAACAAAATCAGTAATTCACAGCTAAACTCTGTAGAACGTACGCAATAGGAAGTACAATCAATTCAAATGGTGAATAGTAATCTCATGATGAGTGGCAAATCCTTAACATTTTGCTAGACAAGTAATAAAATCAAGCAACTATACCCAAACAACTTACAGTTGTAGTCTCCTTCTACAGCTTTAAGTAGAAAAGGGAAATACACTACGATTAGGCGCAAAGGATAAGCGATGAGCAACAAGAGTTATAACAAACTCTCTTCGACAGAATTGGAGTACGTAGACGACAAAACGGCGGCTCTGCTACTGAACACGCCCAACAGTGCACGTGTGATGCTCTGGGTTATGGTCTGTTTTTTTCTCTTAGCCATCGTCTGGGCCTCATGGGCACAGGTCGACAAAGTGACAGTTGGACAAGGCAAAGTCGTTCCGTCATCGCAAGTTCAAGTGGTTCAAAACTTGGAAGGAGGCTTAGTCAAACAGATATTGGTTCGCGAAGGTGAACGAGTGCAAAAAGGCCAACAACTGTTATTAATTGATGACACTCGTTTCCGCTCAGACTACCGCGAACGTGAACAACAAGTCGCTAACCTTACCGCCAGTGTTCTACAGCTATCCGCTTCCATTACTAGCGTGATGATTAACGAAGAAATTGATGATGACAACTGGCAAAATAGCGTCAAAATTGACTATAACAAACTCGCCTTTCCACCGCTGTTAACAGACAACCAACCCGATTTAGTTAATAGACAAAGGGCCGCCTACCGGCAAGATCTTAATAACTTACGCAACCAACTTTCTCTTTTAGATCAACAAGTCAAACAGAAGCTACAAGAGTTGGTTGAAATACAAGCGCGCGTGAAAAATTTGCGCCAAAGTTATGATTTTGCGAATAAAGAGCTTGAGATAACCAAGCCTTTAGCAGACGAAGGTGTCGTGCCACGAATTGAGCTGCTGAAACTACAGCGCCAAGTAAACGATACTCGCCGTGAAATGACCACCAGCGAGCTTAACATCCCAGTATTAAAATCAGCGATTCGCGAAGCGGTGCTCAACCGTATTGATGCGGCTCAAAAGTTTCGCTCACAGCAGCAAGACAAACTGAACGAAGCCCAAGATAGACTTTCAGCAATCACAGAATCAGCCGTTGGGCTTGAAGATAAGGTAAATCGCACTGTTGTACTATCGCCTGTGACAGGAACGATTAAGACGCTTTACGTCAACACCGTTGGCGGTGTTATCCAGCCCGGTATGGATATTGTTGAAGTAGTTCCAACAGAGGATACCTTACTTGTGGAAGCGCAAATTGCCCCACAAGACATCGCCTTCTTAAGACCAGAATTGCCTGCCATCGTAAAATTCAGCGCCTATGATTTCACCAAATATGGCGGCTTGGAAGGGACACTTGAGCATATCAGTGCCGACACCACTCAAGATGAAGAAGGCAAAAGCTATTATTTAGTCCGAGTAAGGACCAATCAAACCAGCTTAGGGCATGATGCTAACCTGCCTATCATCTCAGGAATGACGGCCTCTGTTGATATTATTACGGGTAAACGGACCGTGATGGATTATCTACTAAAGCCCATACTCAGTGCACAAAAAAATGCGCTAAGGGAGTAAGGTTCACTTATGCTTTTTAATATATTCATGATTGACGGTTTTTGATGAAGTTTTGGCTGCCACTGGTTTTATTGCTATTTATGCCCTCATCCCCCCAAGCGCTCAACACCAAAGAGCAGCAGTGGGTCGATGCGGTCGCGCTTACCTATGGCACAAGAGCGGGAAAACGCGTCGAAACATGGCGCAAAGAAATTGCCAAGCACCAAAATGCTCCCGAACGTGACAAATTGACCGAAATAAATCGATTTTTCAATCAGCTGTACTTTGTTAATGATATCGATTTATGGGGGAAAAATGACTACTGGGCGACACCACTTGAGTTTCTAGGAAGCAACGCAGGGGATTGCGAAGATTTCACAATTGCGAAGTACTTCTCCCTGCTTGAACTGGGTATCGATGATAAAAAGTTGCGCCTCGTGTATGTTAAAGCCATTGAATTAAATCAGTTTCATATGGTTCTTGCGTACTATTCAACACCCAATGCCGAGCCCTTAATTTTAGACAATATAAATCCTGAGATTAAGCCAGCATCAACACGCCGTGATCTGTTACCGATCTACAGCTTTAACGGTAAAAATTTATGGCTAATGAAATCCAAAAATGGCCAGCTTGCAGGAGACTCTTCACGATTAAGTCTTTGGAATGACTTACGTGAACGGGAACGCTCGCTAAAATTGAATAAACCAATTGTAAGTTACGATGAGTAAGTAATATGACGCTATATAAACAACTTGTCGCGGGAATGATTGCCGTCTTCATTATGCTGATGACTTCAGTCTTTATTATTGAATTCAATACGACCCGCAACAACTTAGAGCAGCAGCAGCGCTCTGAAGTCAACAACACCATCAACACCGTCGGTTTGGCGCTGGCACCTTATTTGGAGAAGAAAGATAAGATTGCGGTTGAGTCGGTTATCAATGCCTTGTTTGATGGCAGCTCTTACTCAGTCGTACGATTGATTTTTCTAGACGATGACGAAGAGATTCTGCGATCTTACCCTGTAAAACCTAATAACGTTCCGCAATGGTTTACCAATTTACACCTGTTTGCACCGATCCATGATCAACGCGTTGTAACCAGTGGTTGGATGCAGCTTGCTGAAGTCGAAATTGTCAGCCACCCTGGCGAGGCCTATGCGCAATTATGGAAGGCGCTGATTCGGCTACTTATCGCGTTTAGCGCTATTTTTGTGATTGGCCTTGCCGCCATCGCTTTCATTCTGAAGCGCGCTTTACGCCCGCTACAGATGATTGTCGAAAAAATGGAGCAAGTCGCACGCAACCATTTTGGTGAACCGCTACCGCGGCCAGCGACCAAAGATCTGATTTATGTAGTTGATGGTATAAATAGCATGTCAGCGCAGGTTGAAAAAGCGTTCAAAGCTCAGGCGCAAGAAGCGCAGCAACTGCGTGAGCGTGCTTATATTGACCCAGTTTCTCAACTTGGCAACCGCGCCTATTACATGAGTCAACTCAGTAGCTGGCTATCAGAAAGTGCCATAGGTGGCGCTGCTATTTTGCAAGCAGAGTTTATCAAAGAGCTTTACGAAGAAAAGGGTTATGAAGCAGGCGATGGTATGGTGCGCCATTTGGCTGAGCATCTAAAAGTGTCGATTACTTCACCTGATGTGACTCTGGCACGCATTTCTACCGAAGAGTTTGGCTTTATTTTGCCCAACATGGAAGAGAGTGAACTCAAAATCATCGCCGATAGTATTATGAATTTTGTGCAAGACACTCTAGCCGACCCGACTGGCATGGCATCAGCCAAAGTCTCTTTAGGTGTTGTTCATAATAAAGAACCAAAATCTTCAACGCAGTTACTTTCCTTGCTCGACAACGCGTTAGCCACTGCAACTGCAAATCCAGAGCTGATTTACGGCTTCGTCAGCAGTGAAACCAAACAAACTGTGATGGGTAAACAGCAATGGAAAGCATTGGTTGAAGAAGCTATCCATAACGATTGGTTCAGTTTCCGTTTGCAGTCAGCCAATAATAGCTGGGGACAAACTTTCCACCGCGAAGTTTTTTCAGCGATTGAGCACGATGGTAAACGCTACAGCGCCAACCAATACCTATTTGCACTCGACCAACTCAATGCCAGCCATATTTTTGATGAATATGTTATTGAAACGATGATTCGCAAGCTCGAAACGGGAGAGATAGACGAACCATTAGCCATTAATATCGCTCAAAGCAGCCTTTCTCAACCCAGTTTTATTCGTTGGGTCACTCAGACCCTGGCGAAGCATCGCTCTATCTGTGAGAACCTGCACTTTGAAATACCGGAAAACGCATTCCTCAACGCCCCTCACCATACGGCGCTATTTTGTAATGCCATAAGAGCAGCTGGCGCAGACTTTGGTGTCGATAACTATGGCCGGAATTTCCAATCATTAGACTACATCAACGAGTACCGTCCAAAATACGTGAAACTCGATTATCTATTTACTCACCATCTCGACGATGAAAAGCAAAAATTCACCTTAACGTCGATTTCTCGCACAGCACACAATTTAGGAATCACCACAATTGCGTCAAGGGTAGAAACGCAAACTCAACTTGATTTCCTTTCCGAGCATTTTATAGAAGTCTTCCAAGGCTTTATTGTGGATAAATAAAAAAGGTCAGATGTAATGCAAGACACGCTACTCAATTCGCTTATCTATGTGAGTCGTTATTATGGATTGGCGAATTCCCCAGAAGCACTGATCAACGGCCTACCTTTATCAGATGGGAAACTGACGCCTTTTCTCTTTCCTCGAGCCGCCGAAAGAGCGGGATTAATCGCCAAGGAAAATCGCTCAGCATTGGATCAAATCCCAAAATTGGTTTTCCCCGTTATCTTAATTTTAAAAGGCGGTGAAGCCTGTGTGCTCAGCAGCATCAACGAAGCGAATCAAGAAGCTGAGGTCGTCACTGCGGAGTCTGGTCTAATCCCCGTAGCTATTCCCTTAGAGGAACTGACTGAACGCTATATTGGCCGCTACTTCATGGTGAAAAAACAGTTTCGCTATGACGAGCGATCACCAGAAATATTAAAGACCCGTGATGGCCACTGGTTTTGGGGTACGTTATGGCAGTCAAAGCACATTTATCGCGATGTGTTGATCGCTTCCATTTTAATCAATTTATTTGCCATTGCGGCACCAATGTTCAGCCGTTTAGTGTATGACAAAGTCGTGCCTAACCTTGCGTTTGAAACCTTGTGGGTATTAGCGAGCGGGATTTTTGTGATCTTCTTATTCGATCTGCTCCTCAAACTACTTCGCAGTTATTTTATTGATGTAGCGGGCAAAAAATCTGACATTCTGATCTCTTCCAAGCTCTTTAGTAAAGTGATGGGGATCAGAATGGAGTCTCGTCCTCCCTCTGTCGGTGCGTTTGCACGACATTTACAAGAGTTCGAATCCATACGCGAATTCTTTACCTCAGCAACCATCTCATCATTGATTGACCTGCCATTTGCACTGCTCTTTTTAGTGCTGATCTGGCTAATGGCGGGCAGCTTAGTGCTGGTACCTATCGCCGGTGTACTGATCATTGCTATCTATTCTCTGCTCATCCAAGCACCTCTACGACGGGCGATTGAAGAGGGCTCTCGACTGGCATCACAAAAATACGCCAACCTGATTGAAAGTTTAGCTGGACTTGAAACAGTGAAACTCTTTGGCGCTCAAAGTCAGTTTCAGTATCGCTGGGAAGAAGCGGTCGCGCACATGGCGAACTGGAACATTAAAAGCCGTCGAATTACTGATGGTATTCAAAATACTGCCGGTTTTGTTCAGCAAGCCGCGAACGTTGGCATGATCATCTTAGGCGTCTATCTGATATCCAACGGCGATTTAACCATGGGTGGGCTCATCGCGGCAACCATGCTCAGCGGCCGTGCGATTGGCCCAATGGTGCAACTATCATTACTTTCAACACGCTACAACCAAGCCAAATCGTCCTTAAAAATCATTGAGCAAGTGATGCAAATGCCCGATGAGCAAGAAGAAGGTAAACGCTATATTCATCGTCCGATTGTGCAAGGTAAAATTGAGCTAGACAAAATCACTTTTCACTATCCAAATGCGCCTGTTGCATCAATACGTGACTTAAGTATAACGATTCATCCGGGTGAAAAAGTAGCGATCATAGGCCGCATCGGCTCAGGGAAGACCACCTTAGAGCGCCTTATCATGGGGTTATATCAACCGACCGAGGGGAATGTTCGCATTGATGACACCGATATCGCGCAACTGCATCACATTGATGTGAGACGTAATATTGGTTGCGTACCTCAAGACAGCAACCTATTTTACGGTTCAATTCGCGATAACATCACGCTCGGGCGTCCCTTAGTTGATGATAGAGATGTGATGGATGCCGCTAACCGAGCGGGAGTTACCGCGTTCACACAGCAAGACCCTGCGGGGTTAGAACGACAAGTGGGTGAAGGCGGCTTGTTGTTGTCTGGTGGTCAGAGGCAAGCGGTAGCCATTGCTCGTGCACTGCTCGGACGCCCACCCGTTTTGCTACTTGATGAGCCCACCAGCGCCATGGACAATCGCTCTGAAATGCACATCAAACATCAACTGTCTCAATTGACGCCAAGTGAGACGTTAATATTAATTACTCATAAAACGTCAATGCTCGATGTGGTTGATCGCGTCATTGTGATGGAGAAAGGCTGTGTCATTGCCGATGGTCCTAAATCGATGGTGTTAAACGATCTCAAACAGGGCAAAGTGAGATCAGTGCAATAGCCACCTTACTAGAAATAACATGCTAAGCAAAAAACGAGGCAAAATGCCTCGTTTTTTGCTTAGCACTCTGAGATAAGAATGTTAGATCCCTCCGACATCTTCATCTTCAAGCATCGAAGCACATTTAATCTCATACTGGTTAAATGAGAAGATACTAGCGCCATGAGCCCGCTTGGTGATGATCCGCTCATCATCAAATTGCACCGAAACATGGGTATAAACTTTATTTTTGACTTCGATCGTATTCATTTCGAGCAATTGCTCAAACTCCTCTCCCAGCATATCCAACGCCAATTTTGCTTTTTCTAAACGATCATTAGTCTGTTTCTTAAATTCATCAATTTTTAGCAGTTCCTCTTCCAAGCGTTCCGCTTTAGGCTTTTTCTTAAATTCAATCTCACGGCGGATCACTTCCATCGTCGCTTCTTGCGCTTGTTTATAATGTTCTTT
This sequence comes from Vibrio sp. V10_P2A27P122, assembly GCF_963874335.1. Taxonomy (NCBI): domain Bacteria; kingdom Pseudomonadati; phylum Pseudomonadota; class Gammaproteobacteria; order Vibrionales; family Vibrionaceae; genus Vibrio; species Vibrio sp. V10_P2A27P122. The sequence continues at coordinate 30,461 of NZ_CAWNHY010000266.1, forward strand.
GTGTTTCGCGACCCGTTCTTTATACACAGCATAACGAGCAAAAGCCTGCACAGCCGTGGCAGTATCGCCTTCAACGCCTAGATTGAAGCAAACGATCTTACCACCAACTTTCGCGTGACCACCGCTGAGTGTGCCTTGCTTCTCTTTACTATCTAATACTTTTAGATCATTGCCACAGCGCAATTCATTGCTCATGCTGTGAACCGCTAAATTGATGTCATCTGCCGCTTGCAGTTCGCTAAATTGAGCATAGTTAGCCGTGATAGAGCCTCCTGATTTGATAATGCACGTTCTTGCTTCATCATCAAACACCGTATGGCCAATAATGCCTTTACCAACATCAATATTACCTTGGGCTTGAACATCAGCAGACTCAACAAACCCACCGATGGTGATTGAGCCCGTCGCTCTCACGATCATCCCAGGCTCGACATCGCCCGTGATGACAACACATCCTTTAAATTTCACGTGGCCAGTTGCTACACTGACGTTGTTTAAACATAAAGCGTTATCGACATCAACCGTTTTACTTTTCAGGATAGGCATGCCCGCTTGACTGGCCAGTAGCACATTCGGATCATTGGGTGAGATGTAAGACCCCTTTCCTGCAACTAAGGCCGAGTCTTTACCTGGTTTAGGATCCAGCACTTTTCCCTGCACGGTATAGCCTGGCGTTCCTTTGGTTGCAGGAATTCGATGCATCACTTCATCATCTTGACCAACAGTGATGGTTTCACCTAAGTTGCGCATATCAATTTTGTTCTGTCCTTGCTTTTTGGTCGGTGCTAACACGCGCTTACTGACATCCTCAACCAAAGGAACAAATTGTGCGTCTTTACCTTGAATGGGTTCGCGCCCCTGCGCAACAGGTTGAGTGTATACTTCCCCTGGCTTCAAGGTATTACTTACCATTAACACTTTCTTTAAAGCCAGTTTGTTGATGCCTTTTGTCACGTGGGAATGAGCCAATGCATACACCAACTCACTACCGCGCAATGCTCTGCCACCATATGCACCCGTCACAACCATGCTGGCTAACATATCTCGATCACTAAATTCAATCTCAACCGAAGCGTTCTTTTTCTCTGCAATGGTGATTCCAGAGAATGCTTCACCCTTACCCTCTTTTGCACAGTTGATAAAGCGGGTAACTTCAGTTTCATTTAAGAAAAATGTCGATGCAGATAACTCAAACAATGCTTCTTTCAAGCCTGCTTGGTCAAAATTTTTGTCGATGGACTCCGTCCCAGGCAACTGGGCAATGACTTGTTTTTTGTCCTCTGAAAGCGAAATTAAGCGTTTCCACATACTACTTAACCCATATGGTTAGATTCCGTTCGTATGGCAGTGTATACAATTTACAGTATGGACTAAATCTTTAGGCAACCAAATTAAGGGCTACATCACTTAGTCACGACGAAACGAACTATATAACCTAAAAATAAACGAAAGAATGAGTTACGCAGAATTTTACAGTGTAAATAATCTGTTCAGTATTAAGACAATATCGGAAAATCATGTTTACTGTTAAAGGCGTAAGTCACCTTAACAGTGCAACCATCTTTTGAATATTCCAATGACTCACACAATTTAGAGACCAAAATAATCCCTCGACCGTGTGTACAGTTGCCGTCTGCAACCGTATGTTGGTAGTCAAAGCCTTCGCCATTATGCTCAAGTGAAAAGCTCAATTGTCCCACCGTTGGGTCATAATCAATGTCTAGTTTAATCCATAACGATTCATCTAACTCATCCATACACTCTTCACGTCGTTGGTAAAAAGTGAGAAATCCATCTGGGTCATCTTTTAGTGAAGAATTAAGTTTTAATAACCCATGCTCAATGGCATTAGCAAACAGTTCTGACAATACAGAGCAAACGAGGTCAAGATGCTCGCCACCACTGATAAAACCGCGAACAATGTTACGCATCTCGACCATAATTGAAATCTTTTTAAGAATTGAAGCAGGAAAAAAGAGATGGCTTTGCATTGGTATATGGCTAAGAAACTGTTTTTTTTGCGACGCTAATATTTCATTATTATTGGTAATTGGAAATGTCATTGAAAGAATTGAGAGGTCATCACCATGGCCACGATTGGAAAACTGGCATACTTCATCGTACAAATCTGAAATCTGAGTCTTACCGTTCCGTTGCAAAACTTGTTCGAGTCGCAACTGGCCAAATTGTTCCCCGTTTTCATTCATCGCTTCGGTAATACCGTCGGTATAACAGAGGATAGTTTGGTTAGGTTTTAATTTGAGATGAACTAAATTTACTTCAAATTCATCAGCATCCAGAACTCCCAGCGGCATATGTGTGGAAACGAGACGACGAACGATGTTGCTCTCTTCATCCAGTAAGTAACCATCAGGCAAACCACCTCCCCACCACGAAACCTCGAAGCCGTTGGCTCGTATCTCAAATACACTGGCCGCAAGCATCATGCCAACAGGCAAAAACTTTACTAGCGCACTATTAAGTTCTGCGACCATTTCGCCAAGCGACATCCCTTTTTCAGCCATTGAAAAAAAAGTACGCGTAGCAGGGATCGTTGAAATCGCGGCAGGTAATCCATGCCCAGTGGCATCGGCGATCATGATGTAGACGCCACCATAGGGCCGGTTCGCCACAATGATGAGATCACCATTAAAAATGGTCGAAGGTGTGGAGATATAACTGATGCCATAGATATTGCTGACTTTTGCACTCATCTCCTCCATTAAGTTGGTGAAAATGGATTCGGCGATGGCGTAGTCATATTGTACTTGTTCGTTGAAATAATTGAGTTTATCTCGCTGTTGAGTGACTTCATTATGCATTTTCACAATACGGTAATGAGCCTGCACTTTAGCGAGCAGTACGCTTCGTTCTACTGGTTTAAGAATAAAATCATCGCCCAGCGATAAGCAACGTTCAAACGAATCATGATCATCAAGCACGGTCAAAAATATAATTGGGATATGGTGATTTGGAAAAGAGTCGCGGATCTCTTTTGCGGTGGTGAAACCATCTTTAACTGGCATCATCACATCCAACAAAATAACGTCGGGTAAGACGTCCATGACGAGCATCGCCTCAACAGCATCAGCGCCATTTTCGAAGGTATCTATGTGCTCAACAATAGGCGATAAAATAAACCGACAGAGCTCTCTATTTGATTTATGGTCATCAACAATCGTTACGCGCATCGGCTCACTCCTTAAGCATTATTCGATACTAAATTTTTTATCAAATCGAGAAATCAGTAAGATTTTCCTTATTTGGGGTAAGGTATTGGTAATTCGGATCATGCCATCACTTTGCTCAAGATATTTCTGCATATTGAGCAGCATGCCAAGACCAGCACTGTCAATATAATCCACCTTGCGTAAATCAATGGTGAATCTAAAACCTCGATAGGGTGAATAACTATTACGAAATTCTTTAACTAGGTTAAAGCCAAAAGCACCATCAATCGCGATAGTAATGTGTTTCGCATTGCTATCTATTTCAGTTTCTATACTCATCGTACTCCCTCCTAAAACAGCTCGACTTCGCCTTCGTCCATATTAGTTTGGATTGCGGCGGGACCACTTCGATTGTGCAGGCGCTCTGTCAATTGGTGAAGTTGTTCTGCCCATGCTGCTTTAGTCATGCTTTGTGTTAGTAAAGCGTTCAATAGCTCATTTGCTTCTTGCAAATAATCAATAGACGCATGCGCATAATCACTTTGTTGAACCACAATGTCAGCAAATTGAAGGGCACGGACGCCATTACTCACTTGCTGGGTTAATTCTTGTCCTAATTCTTGAATTTTTTGCACTTCTTGCTCTATTTCTATATTCACTTGTTGGACACCACGCAGCATGTGGTCCACTTTCTCTTTCGACTCAATCACGTGAGTCATATCTATCGATGCCATTTCGCCAACGGTTTTGTTTGCTCTTTGTACTGTTTGTTGAGCAACATTAATTTCTGATTCAATTTGAGTATTCAGTGCTCTTGCTTTAACCGACAAGTCGCGCACCTCTTGAGCCACGACCGCGAAGCCTCGCCCTGCCTCGCCCGCTCGCGCCGCTTCAATCGCCGCATTCAGCGCCAATAAGTTGGTCTGTTCCGATAGGCTTCTCACTTGATTTAACAGTTTAAATACCATATCCAATTTTTCTGACATGTCGTGAATGCTGTGTACCGCTGAAATACTTTTCTCCGAAATATCAATCAGAATTTGTACAAAGCCATCAATAATCGCCTCAGTCTTTGGTAGTACGGTGGTGAGATCATATTCGCTGCCTTGGTTTGCCAATAAGTTATTGACCAAGGTACTTGAGACGTGACTCTGTTTTTGGCTGATATCTTGCAAGCCAAAAAATGCGTTATTTAATGTCTCTACTGAACCTTCAATCACGGTGTGCTGCATGGTTAAAGGGCTACTCACTTTAGGTAGCGTCTCTTTGAACAGTTTTTCAATACTCTGTAGATGTTGCTGCGTTTCAAGAGTGGACTCTTCTTCAACCTTATTTTGGTTGGCTTTAGCTTTGTTTTGTTCACTAAAATTCATAGACAATACTAGCCAAGGTATTGCTGCTGCAAAAATCATTAGCCCCATACTCCATAAATTAGGGGAGTGAAGCATGACGGCAAAAAGGGCCATTAGCTGCAAAACTAAAGCTAAAATATATTTTGCTTTTGGTGTCACTGTTTTATTTATCATCACCCATTCCTTGCTTCTCTATGTTGAGCTTATTTAATGAGACAACACTAGCGATAGAGCTCATCACAAATCCATTGTGGTATGGCATTTAACGCTTTGATATTCTGTGTTGCGCCAATCTCTACTGCCGCTTTGGGCATTCCCCACACCACTGATGTTTTTTCGTCTTGAGCTAAAGTCAATGCGCCACACAACTTCATTTTGAGCATGCCTTGCGCTCCATCTTTACCCATCCCGGTTAAGAGGATACCGATGGCTTTGTCTCCCACATTTTCAGCAACCGTATCAAACATCACATCTACTGAGGGTTTATGACGATTGACCGCAGGTCTATCGTCAACTTGACAGTAAAGGTGAGTGCCTTTTTTTATCACCATCAGATGCTTATCTCCGGGAGCAACATAAGCGCATCCATTCACTAAAGGTGCTTGATTAGCGGACAACTCTCTCACCTCTACGGCGCTACAAAGATTCAAACGCTCTGCAAAGGGGCGAGTAAACATCGCACTGATATGTTGAGTGATCACGATCGGTGGCAACCCTGCTGGTAAAACAGAGAATATGCTTTTTAATGCTTCTGTTCCGCCCGTTGAGGCTCCAATCGCGATCAACTGATAACGCGCCTCTTGGTGGCTAGCCGCTATCAGTTCGACCTGATTAACCGCCGCAGAATGATGCGATTGAACGACATTTGCCCCTGCCGCCATTTTTATTTTGTCGTTCACCAGCTCCCTATAACTTGCCATTTCAGCCGTGTTTTCGACCGACGGTTTAGGGAAGTAATCCACTGCACCAAGCTCTAATGCTTCTAACGTGGCTTGAGCGCCATGCTGGGTCAAGGTTGAAATCATCACTACCGGCATAGGGCGTAACCGCATAATATTTTTTAAAAATTGCACGCCATTCATTTTTGGCATTTCAATATCTAGCGTTAGCACATCAGGGTTGTGCTGCTTGATAAGCTCTCGGGCTTGGTAAGGATCTTGTGCCATTGCGACGACGTCTAACATAGGGTCAGCATTAATCAGCTCGCAGAGCAGTGCTCTAAAAACGGGAGAATCATCGACAATCAGCACTTTGATTTTTTTCATTTAAATAGCTCCACATCATCACTCTCTTTATGCGCTTTACGATCCAACTGTGTGGCATAAACCTTTTCTTGAAAACTTAACCGGCTCACTTCGGTCAATGGAATTCTTTTTAGCCACACTTTACCTGTCATGGGTTCGAAAATGACTTTTCTCGGTTCGTCCCCCCCCAAGTCACTGGCTTCGACAATAAGCCTTTCTTGCTCAACATAGTTTTTGATGAAATCTATGTTTTTCTGGCCAATCATGGCTTTAAAACCCAGCATTTGTGCTCCACCAAAGAGTTTTACTCGTAAGCGCTGACGCTCAGCCCCCATTTTGATCAACTGATTAATCAGTAGCTCCATCGCATAGCAACCATAACGAGAGGCGGTTGAAGCAATATCATCAGGATGCCAGTGATCAATTTGTGAATGCTGATCAAAAGGCAATAAAAAATGGTTCATCCCTCCAACTTTGGCCGCTTGGTCCCACATACAGGCGGTAACGCAAGAACCTAAACCGGTACAAATGACCTCTTGTCGCATCGTACAGTACAACCCACCGGGCAAAACCTTTACCCAATCCACTTTTTGTTGGGGATGATAAAATCGGCTGAAATTCCGATTGTCGGTTGCCAAATGCATCGCCAACGAGGTCATTAATTGTTCCTCATTTTTTCACGTAAATGGTGTGGCCGAGATGATGAAAAACATCAGCACAGCGCCCCACACTTTCTGAATGACCCAAAAATAAAATCCCATTCGGTTTCAACCATTCATAGAACCTTTCGATCAAAGCCTCCTGCGTGGGTTTATCAAAGTAGATCATCACGTTTCGGCACGAAATGAGGTCTAAATTCTTAGGTAGCGTCCAAGGAGATAATAAATTCAGTTGCTGAAAATGGACAAAACGTTGCAATTGACTGGCGATTTTTATTTTTCCCTGTTTGATACCGCGCCCTTTTACAAAGCACTTTTTAAGATAGTGCTGTGGAATAGTAACCACAGCCTCATCGGTATAAATGCCCGCTTGCGCATGTGCCAAAACCTGTGTGTCTAAATCTGTTGCGTAGATATCAACATTGTCTGCGAAATCAAATAAACCGCTGCTGTATAACGACGCAATAAAGCTGTATGGCTCTTCACCACTAGAGCAGCCAGCAGACCAAATTTTAGGATGACGCACGCCCTGTGATCGCCACTCATCGAGCAGTACTTTTTCTAAAAACTCAAAGTGGTGATACTCGCGAAAAAACTGGGTTTTGTTAGTCGTTAACGCATTGATGAAGTGGATCCGCTCTTGCTCATTATGCTCAATAAGCTCCTTGTAATCACAGAAACGCTGAATCCCCCGTCGACGCATCTGACGGCTCAAACGGCCGTAAACCATCGCTCGCTTGGCATCCGACAAGTAAATGCCGGCCGTTTTGTGCATAAACCACTGGATGAATTTGAAATCCTTTGCGGTGAGTTCAAATTCTTGGTCATTGTTCATCATGATTGGATGGCTATCTGTTAGAACTCTTCCCATTCATCTCCATCCTCATTGAGGTTGAGCCCAGAATTGGCAACGTTAATGGTGGCTTTAATGCCTGCCACTTTCTTCACCTTGGGTTTGGGTTGATGGGCGGAGATGGGTGTTCTTTTGGGCTCGAACGTTTTGATGTTGTCATCGGTGGTGAAATAGCTCATCAAGCTAATCAGCTCTTTCCCTTCATCTTTTAACGATTGGCTGGCCGCAGAGGTTTGTTCAACAAGAGAGGCATTTTGCTGCGTCATCTCATCCATGGCTGTAATTGCACGATTGATTTCGTCAATGCCCGTCGATTGTTCAATACTGGATGATGCAATTTGGGCGATGAGATCAGATACTTTTGCTACAGCGTCCACAATCTCATTCAACGTTGCTCCTGACTCATCAACTAAACGCGATCCCTCTTCGACTTTCTCAACACTATCTTTAATCAGCCCTTTAATCTCTTTCGCCGCTGCTGCGCTACGCTGCGCAAGGTTTCGAACCTCTCCAGCAACAACAGCAAATCCACGCCCTTGTTCTCCGGCTCTTGCCGCTTCTACCGCTGCGTTCAAAGCCAATAAATTGGTTTGAAAGGCTATCTCGTCTATCACTCCAATAATATCGGCAATCTTCTTACTCGAACGATTAATTTCCGACATGGCCGAGATCGCTTGCCCCACCACTTCACCACCTTTACTGGCTTTTTTGGCAGCATCACTCGCTAGATCGTTCGCACCTTTGGCGTTATCTGCATTTTGGCGCACGGTCGCTGTCATCTCTTCCATACTCGCGGCCGTTTCTTCTAAATTGGATGCTTGAGCTTCCACCCGTTGGCTCAAATCATTATTGCCTTGCGCGATTTCTGTTGACGCCGTAGCCACTCTGGCAGAAGAAATGGTGATTTTTTCAACCATATCTCGCAGGTTAGCAATCGAGGTATTGACCGCATTTTGCAGTTGACCAAACTCACCTTGGCTGCCCTCTTCCATCTTGGTATTCAAATCGCCATCCGCCACTTTGCTCATGACGTCAATACACTGAGCCAGCGGTGAAACTAAGGTATCAAGCAAGTTATTAATCCCCTCGCCCAACTCCCGCATAAATCCGCTGTACACGGTGGTATCAATTCGTTCATTCAACTGCCCTGCGATCGCTTTTTGAATGAGGCTCTCTACTTGGTATTGACCATCTTGTTGTTCGGTAATATCGATCCATTGCAATGCAGGGCCAATGTATTCCCCTTTGTGATTGTGCATCGCAATACAAGTTAAATTAAATTGCAGCGCCCCCACTTTGATGTTGGATGAAAATGGCAAACGATCAGGGTTGGCAATTATGCTACGTTGATGGCCCGGGTTTTTATGAAAGATATCGATATTTTGTCCGACCAGATTATTGACGTCAAAGCTTGTTAATACTGTCCTCAACTCACTTTCTCTTGTACGCATCAACTTGGTCAATGAAGGGTTTAAGTATTGAATAATACCCTCTTTATCGGCCATCATTAGGTTGGTTGTCATCCCCTCGACTGCCGAAGCTAAGCGGCCAATTTCTTGCTCTTTTGCAATCTCTTGAGTGACATCACGCCACTCTAATGTGTTCCCGATATAAATACCGTCTTCATCAATAATGGCGCCAACATTAAGCTCGATCTTCACTCCTTTAATCGTAATCATGGTAGTGAAAGGCAAGTTGGCTGGATTCGACAACATTTGGCGTTGATGCTGTGGATTGACGTGAAAACCATCGATGCAGTAGCCAATCAATGACGATTCTTCAGCTTTAAAATCAGGCCAGACACTTTGAAAAAGTACTTCATGCTGCTTGAGTAGAATCAATGACTGCTTATTGAGATAGGTGATTTGAAAATCTCGGTTAATCATCATCAATGCGGTTTTTGCTGCATTAAGAGCAGAAAGAAGCTGCTGATTGGAGAGCCCTTCATTCTCATCGACCAATGGATCTTCTATCTGCTCAACAAATTTTTTTGGTTCTGGTTTGCGGTTCCAAAATGCCATGAGTATTCCCTCACAAAATAGCGTCTTCTACGAATGTCTGATTTAACCCAGGTACATCAAAAAGGGTCTCGATATTAATTAGGATCAAATGACCGTTAGCCACACTAGCAATTCCCTTCATAAATTGTGGTTCAACCGTGGTGGATAAGGCTGGTACAGGTTTTATCTCTTCAGCGGCTAAGTCATACACCTCTGAAACACCATCGACAATAATGCCGAGCGGATTGCGTTGCGCGTCATTCAAAACGATAACAACTGTCGTGGCCCCAATCTGTGCAGGTGGCAGACGAAAACGAATTCGAAGATCAACAATCGGTACGTACTCACCACGAATATTGAGTAAGCCAACTAAGTAATCCGGTGCATTGGGTACAGAGCGCACATCACTCCAGCCGCGAACTTCTCGGACCTCAAGGATTGGCACAGCGTACTCATCGTTATCTAGCACGAAACTAAGAAACTCTTGTTTAGGCATCAGGGTTCCTCACTCAGTATTCGGTGCATATCAAGGAGCCCTTGGGTATCGAGCAGTGACATGACCTCTTCGCCAACATTGAGCAAACCGAGCGAATACGCAGCGGCAGGTGTTTCCCCCACGGCAGGAAACAGCACATTATCTCCCTGGCCAATCACATCACTCACTGCATCAACGACTAAGCCCATAATACGAGGCCGCTCTTGTTGCAGGCTACGAAGTACCAACACCACAGTCGTGGGAAAGTAGCCACAAGCCTCCATGCCAAATCGAAGGCGCAGATCGATAATAGGCACAATCATGCCGCGTAAATTAATCACACCTTTCACAAAGCTAGGCGCGCGAGGAATAGGCGTAGGTGGCTCCCATACTCGAATCTCTTCAACATCTTGAATTGCTACCCCGTACAACTCATTCGCTAACCGGAAACTCAGAAAATCGGCCTCACAGCTTCTTTCTTCATACACAGCATTCAAAACACTCTGTGTTTGATTCTCTTGTTGATGATTTGGTGAATAATCATATTCCATGGCTCTTCCCTGTCACCTTCACTAAGCGGCAATAATCTTGGGAGATAAACTTGAACGTCGATTCGAGTACGTGGAGATTAACCCTTGAATATCTAAAATGAGCGAAACGGAACCATCTCCCAAAATCGTAGCTCCTGATATGCCTGCCACTTTGCAGTAATTTGACTCCAAGCTCTTTATAACCACTTGCTGCTGGTCTAGCAGCTCATCAATCAATAAGCCAACGCGGCACCCAGCGGCTTCAACAAAGCAGAGTATTCTATCGGGCAAAGCACCACTTGATCCCATTTCCAGTTCATCTTGCAGACGTAAGATAGGAATGTTTTCGTCACGAAGCCGGTACAGCTCAACCCCACCGGCGGCATACTTCACATTAGCTAGGTTGATTTGGATAGATTCGATAATGGTGAGCAGTGGGATGATGTAAACTTCCCCGCCTACTTTGATCAATTGCCCATCGAGGATGGCTAAAGTGAGTGGTAAACAGATAGTGAAATGGCTGCCTTTACCTAACGTGGATTCGACATCAATATGCCCACCCAACTCTTCGATATTACGTTTTACAACATCCATACCGACGCCACGACCTGAAATATCAGACACTTGTTCTGCTGTTGAAAACCCTGCGGCAAAAATAAGGTTAAGGATCTGTTTGTCGGTGATATCTTCACGCCGTGTATCTTTAGGTAATACACCTTTTTCTAGCGCCTTTTGAAATATTCTTTCACAGTTTATCCCCGCGCCATCATCTTTCACTTCGATCACTATCGAGCCACCTTGATGATAAGCATGCAGTTCAATGGTGCCGATTTCTGGTTTGCCTTGTTCAAGGCGAATGTGTGGCTGCTCAATTCCGTGGTCAATCCCATTTCTGACTAAATGAACCAATGGATCAACAATACGTTCAAGGACGGTTTTATCGAGCTCGGTGTGCTCGCCAATGATGTTCAGTTCTACTTTTTTTTCAAGTCGGCCGCACAAGTCTCGCACAAGGCGAGGAAAGCGGCTAAAAGCAAAGCTCATCGGCAGCATGCGAATATTGAGCACATTTTCTTGTAAATCTTTACTGTTTTGTAAAAGCTGAACTAGGCCTGCTTGCAACTTTTCTAATTTATCCATGGTGAAATCGTTGCCGATTTCGGTCAGCATTGATTGGGTGATAACAAGTTCCCCAACCAAATTAATCAGGCTGTCGACTTTCTCAATATCGACGCGAATAGAGCTTACGCTGGATTCTGCTTTCGCCACTTTGGGCGCAACAGCGGGCGTAGACTCTATTGATTTTATGAGATCGATGGGTTTTATGAGATCAACTTGCTCTGCTGATTCTGTAGGGGGAACAGCGTTCGCATGAAACGTAGGTAGCGCCTCGGCCAAAGATTCCTCGCTCTCGCTGACCATATCTTGGGTCGTCGATTCTTGTACTAAAGGTTCAACAATTAAGTCACATTCATCTTCAACCCATTCAAAAATTTCGCGAATATCACTCTCTTGCACTTGGCTACTGAGAAAAATAGTCCAGCTTAAATAACAAAGCTCAGCCTCTATTTCCGCCAATTCGGGAAGGTGCTCAAGCTGAGCTTCCGCCCTGCACTGATCATCCAGTTCATAAAGCTCTCGCAGCAACCGAAGTGGATCATTACCACTGAAATAAAGTTCTCTATGCGGAGTAAAAACGACTTTCCAACCTAAGTGGTTCTCGTTGTCAGAAGCCTTTAAGAGCGATGACGTCTGTTCATCTTCGGCGTCAAGCGAGTGATGGTCTGCTAGTTCATGATCAACCGTTGAATTGTCGGCAAGTAAAGCATGCAGTGACTGGCTGACTCTCTGCTGAAGCTCACTATCAACCTCACCGTGGCTCTCATGCCCCGCGAGCATATTGCGAATGCAATCACCGCTTTTCAGTAAAATGTCCACACTCTCGGCGGTGAGAGCTGATTTTTCGTTACGGACGAGGTCAAGATACGCTTCGACAGAGTGGGTAAATTCACTGATATCCAGTAAACTAAAGGTCGCCGCGCCACCTTTAATCGAATGGGCAGCCCGAAAAATGGTATTAATAGTCTCTTTCTCAACCTGATTAGGGTCAAGATTAAGCAGTACATTTTCAAGCACTTCAAGATTTTCACGACACTCTTCGTAAAACATCTTGCGCAACAGTTCCATGTCTAAAGCCATAGCTCTTCCTGCCAGTTAACGTCGTTTAACGAATGAAGCTTCTAATAAAATACGGTGTTCTATATGACCCGTTTTAGTGTTTTCAATAGCGTCTCAGGGTTGAACGGTTTAACCAACCATCCTGTAGCTCCAGCGAGTTTTCCTTCTTGTTTCTTTTCCATACTCGTTTCGGTGGTTAGCATCAAAATAGGAATAAACTTATATTGAGCATTACCACGTATCGCTTTAACTAACTCAAAACCACCCATCACTGGCATGTTGACGTCCGAAATAACAACATCAAATTTGGTTTGTTGTGCCTTACGTAATGCATCACTTCCATCAGTAGCGGTTTCAACTTCATAGCCTGCATCTTTCAATGTATGGCTTAGCATTTGACGAATTGAAACCGAATCATCAACCGCGAGGATCTTTGTCATAGCCCCTTCCTTGCAAAATCTCATTACTCTGCGAACAAGCTTTCTAAAGCCAGTAGCGCAATACCTTCATTGAGCGTGTTTGTTGCGTTAACTAAAGTGATCTCAATTCCAGCTCGCTCTGCTGTCATAAACAAAGAAGCAAGCAGTTGCAGACCGGCAGCATCCACGCTATTGACTCGTGATGCATCTATTGTTAAAGGAGGAGTTAGGCTTAGCCATTGAAGATAATTTGCTTTGGAATCTAGTACCGTTGAAATTTCCAAAGACTCCGCCAACAAAAGATCCATATCTCATCCTTATGTACTATTTATATTCTATTTTTTAGGAGAACACCTGACTTTGAGTGTAGGAGGGAATACTCATTTAGCAAATGATTGAACACGTTAGGAACAAAAATAAAAACCTCACAATAAGGGGGACCGTATGGTTAACTCATTAATATAGTTTGGATTTTTTTATTCTGTGACTAGAACAAAAAAATCCTACTCTTAAGACGTAAGTAGTAGGACTTTTTTGTCATATGACAAGCACAGTACATCTGGAGAAGGTGTCTGCTCTTACATTATTCACGCTTTACACTGTAAATTGGCTGCAGTTCATTGCGTTGAATGATCCACTTTACAGTGTAAATCATCTAATAGTCGATTGAGGTCATGACGGAGGGTAGCCTCAATCATTTTCCGTCCAGTGAGGTTTAATTGACTGGCACACTCTTGCCAGCTTTTCCTTTGCAATACTTTGACAATAAGTACATCAGATAACAGTGATAGAGCAGCTTTATCCAATGAAGTAATTAGCCGATGAATCCATACACTCACACTCTCATAATCCGCACCGCCTTGTGCGTAACAACGCAGCAATGAATAAGGTAGGAAATTAACTTCATTTGAATCCGCGCATGCGACACGATCTCGGACCAATGATAAGATGGTCCGAACCAAAGCCGGCTCTAAACTTTGCAAAGAATCAGATAGCGAGAAAATGAAATGCTGTTCGAAAATCTGTTCTGCCCGAGTTAACCAATCCAATTTTTTCGCTTGAACCATGATTAAGGAAAAACAGCCACTCGCGCTGTCTCGGTGGCTCCCTAGTTTTATCGGAACAAATTGGTTATTAGCCCAAAAAGCCATTAAATCGCTCGTTACGCCAAAACTCGTCGCTAAATAGTCGGCATCATTTTCCAGCATGCACGCTTCAATCAAGCGGCTGCCTAACCCTTGATTTTGTAATTCGGGATGAACTGCAATACGCATGATGCGCTGACAAACACTCTGCGCTGCTTGCGTAATACCAACTTGATTAGCTAAGCAAACAGGAACTAGATGACCTTTAGGACGTCGCTTTCCTCGTTGGATCTCTTCCACTAAAGCGTTACAAAGCCCACCTTCACGTACTGTCAGCAAACAACCGACACAAACCTCGTCTACCATTGCAGCAACTAGCTGAACTTTATCGTCCGCTAAAAAATGAAATAGATCGTTCGGTGATGTCTGGTAATGAGCATTCACTAATAACGAAAAAATAGCGGCTAAGCGTGTCGGGTTGGCAATGAGTTGAGCCTTATCCAGATGCTCAATGTTAAGTGTCGCTAACTGTTCTGATGTCATCGTCGGCAATGTAGCTAAATCATAACGAAGGAGGAAAGTATCGTAATGCCACGCTTCTAACGGATCACCCTGACGCCAACGGATCGGCTGATCTAAATGGAGAGTTCGAGTCCCAGCTCGATGGTGTGCTAACCAAGTTTGAAACTTAAGCGTGAACCCTCTCCCACACCCTTCGTAGCCATGAATGGTGGTAGAGAAGACCGCACGATGATAGTGTTCAACCCAGTTTTTTAACATTGATAAAGGCAGCGCGGCCGCTTCATCTACCAATAGGAGATCACACTGTGGCCGATGCAAAATCAGCTCATCCGGTGCCACAAACGTCAATGACGAGTTTTGCCAAGTAAGGGATTGTCTGGTGACGTGAGCGCCTGCTAAACCTTTAGCCGCATGTTCAAATATCGGCGCTACGGCATGGATTGAGGGTGCCGTGACCACAATATCTAATGAACGAGACGCCATCAATTTAGCCGCAGCAATACCAAGCGCACTGCTTTTCCCTCGTCCCCGATCGGCAGTGAGAACCAATGGTCGCTTGCGATGCCCATCCATCACACGAAGAATTGCTGAAACCGCATCAACTTGCTGTTCATAAATCGGTGATTGAGAGCTGACTCGTGGATAAACGGGTAAAGGAGGGCAAGGTTGATTCTGTTCTATAACAACAAGCTGTTCCAACGCTCGCGTTAACCAGCGCTCAGCAAAAGAGTCATTACGCTGAGGGGCTTCAATGATCAACAGTAACCCACCACCGACCAGTGAACCCAGCGCAGCACTGAAACTGTTCGCATCAAAACCATGGTGATTATCACAAATAAGTAAATGGCATTCTTGACCAAGAAACTGCTGCCCTTTGTTGAAGGGGGCATAACGAACGCATGGTAACGGTTCTCCGCCTAACTGAAATATGGCTTGCCCCTCATTTTTTGCGAGAAAATGCATAAGCACGTGTTGTTGCCATTGAGGCTCACCACGGATTAAGAGCCCCATACGCAATAGGCTATTCTCAGCCTGCACCATCAAATCATCTAAATAAGCCGCTATCATGTTCATATTTACGCCACCTCGCTGAAACGCAATGGTAGCACAGCCGCTATAATCACTGTGCGTCGTTAAAAATATTTTTCTTTACGACAAATTATATTTGCTTTAATCGTGACCATTTTTAACTAATTATTCACCTACACCCCAGTACACTTCTGGGCTATTTAAGGAATTCAAATGCAATGAAAACTTTCATCAAAGGATTGGTTTTGGCAGCAGCTCTAACTTCTTCACACGTAAGCGCAGACAACAAAACACTCAACGTTTATGCATGGGGAGGATATCTTCCAGAAAAATCCCTCAAGCAGTTTGAGCAGCAGGAAGGGGTAACGATTAACTATTCGACCTTTGAAAATAACGAGTCAATGTATACCAAGCTCAAGTTGCTCAAAGGTGGCGGTTATGATGTGGTTTTTGCCTCAGCGTATTTCATTGAAAAAATGGGACGTGAAGGGTTACTAACCGAGCTGGATCATGCACAAATCCCGAACATGAAAGATGCCATGCCTTCACTACTCGGCCAAGCACACGATCCCAAAAATAGTTATTCCCTGCCCTATATTTGGGGGATCACTGGCCTCAGCTATAACGAAGCATTAGTACCAGAAGGTGTCTCTCGCTGGGCTGATTTGTGGGATAAGAAATATAGCCAACAAGTGATGTTGATTGACGATATTCGCGATGTCTTTGGTATGGCGCTGATCTTAAATGGCTTCAGTATTAATACAAAAAATGAAAAAGAGATTGAAAAAGCCTACCAATCATTGGTCGCGTTAAAAGATAATGTACTGTTGTATAACTCTGATGCGCCACATGTGCCTTATGTCTCAGGTGAAGCAGCGTTAGGGATGCAATGGAACGGGAATGCCTACCAAGGCCAAGTTGAGATGCCAGAGCTAAAATTTGTAATGCCGGAAGAAGGCGCAGTCTTGTGGATGGATAACTTTACTATTCCATCAGGAAGCAACAACAAAGCGTTGGCGCATAAATTCATCAACTTCATGTATCAAGCAGAGAACCAAGCTGAGATTGTGAATAGCTTAGGTTATGCATCGGCAACAAAAAGCGGCCGAGCGTTGCTTCCAGCAGAACTTCGCGACAATCCAACGATTTTTCCAGCCGATGAAGATATGGCTAAAGGGGAATTCATTAATGATGTTGGGCCTGAAGCGCTCGCTATCTACGAAAAATACTGGCAGCGTTTAAGAAATCAATAGATTCGAACTGAATAGACTTAGTTACTAAAAAACCCGCCGTGGCGGGTTTTTTATTCTTTACATGATGGATGCTTAATCAAGCTTAGATTGGATAAAATCTAATATTTCTTGCACCGTAGCATCATCCACCTTTTTCAAATTAAGCGCTAAATTACTGCCTTTACGACTGTAACTTACGCGGCCTTTGATCAGATCAATTTTTACATGCTCAGTGCGCTTAGGTGGCAACAACTCTTGTATCCAAGACTCAATTGTCTCTGTGACTTCTTTCGTCAATCGGGCAACACCTTGTACGCTACTACGCTGCCAAACAAATCCATCTTCAGATTGACACTTTTCCAACAAATTTGCTTGTTGCTTTGCATCGAGTTCATTAAATTGTTTATGCAATTTAACTATGGTTGGACGACCTAATTCAACCACATTTGGATAAGCTTGCAACAGCTCAAGTGGCAAAGCCGCTGCTTTTAGAGCGCCACTTACTAGGGCCTCACTGCACTGAAATATCTTAGCTAAAGCTTTTTGGTCTTCCGCTTCACCGTTATCCAGCTTCGCTTGCATCTCTTTACCCTTCTCATAAAGAGAAAGCGGCTTGTGCGCGTTTGCCACATCCGAAAGAAACTTCGCATGTTCCGAGTTTATGTCTTCAGCAACATAAACCAAAAATTCTTTACCCGCCAAGATACAAGACATTCGACGACGGCTGCCATCAAGGACTTCAATTTTGCCCCCAGCGGTTTTACGACCAACCGCAGGATATTGCTGACCACGCTCACGTAATGTACTCAATACATCAGATAGAGCATGCTCATTCAGAAAAGCTTGTTCACGCGCATTCTGCGTAAAAACAATCGTCTTTTCCGCTACTTGCTCAGCGGGAATCCTGACCAGTTCGAAAGTGACTAACTCTTCTCCCGCAACCGCCAATTCGATGATTTGCGCTTGTTCTTTCGCTGCCGTTTGGGCTTCTTGCGGGGTGGTTGCACGTCGCTTATTCGCTTTACCAAACAGTTTCGCATTTAGTTCAGACGTTTTAATTGCCATGTTTTACTTACCCCTGATTTAGTGATGACCAATGACTGTGAAGCACTCGCTCAAGCTCCAGTGCACTTTTTTGCACAGCGTCTTGCGCAGTCGCTAGCGTCTTTTTACCACCTTCAAAATCGCTGGTGGTGAGATCAAAAACGGTGCTGTAGGTGTCAGCACAGGTTTCAAATGCTCGGCTACGCGGAATCGTCGCCATCATGACTTGATCACCCAACAGGTAATTCATTTCCGTTAATACCGAGACTTGCTTTTTATTATCATCTTCAAACATCGTCGGCATCAAACGTACAAATTCTAACCCTTTCCAATCTTCTGGAAACATTTCATAAACCGTAGGAAGGTGTTGAAAGAAATTGACGGTTGACGCCCAATCTAATCGCTTAGCCGCGCACGGGATCAGTAATGCATTGGAAGCATACATTGCATTCCATACCAATGGATCAACGTGTGGGCCAGTATCAATCATAATGATGTCAAAATCATCGCCAATCTTATCGATAAGTTTCTCTTTCAGCAGTCGAACAATATCAAGCGATTGGTTTTGCGAAAGATACTGCCACGCTTCTGCGTTAAACATTGCATCTTCAGGAAATGCAGAGATGGTTTTTAAATTGGGATATTGGGTTGGCAACATCACGTTCTTATGTAAGAACGCCTTGTCCACTTCAGTGTCTTCAGGCACGTTGTCTAACATAATATCAACGGCAGAATAGATATTACTGTGCTCTGATAAACTTATTTGCGGGTTGAGAAATAACCGTAATGAACCTTGCGGATCTAAGTCAATCAAGCAGATACGGTAACGCTGATCCAAATTCAGGGCGAGGCACGCGGCTAGATGGACAGCCGTCATTGATTTACCTGTCCCCCCCTTTTGGTTCTGAACATTGATGACCCAAGGCTTATGATCACCATGCTTTTTCCTTTGGTGGAACTTAGGCACACCAGCGGCATCCATGAGCATGTGGGCTTCCGCTAAAGAAATTGAATAGTGATTTGCATTGTTTTTAGTAAATTGATGGCCAGCTTGTTCCATTTTGGAAATGGCATCATCTAGCTTACGGCGTGTTAAGCCTGAACGAGTTTCCATTAGCGCTTTTGACATCGCTGGGAAATGGTCATCACTACGTTCTTCTAAAACAATTTCAATTCGGTCAGCTTGCACCTGTTGAGTTTGCTCGGCGAGCTGGTAGAGATTCGCTATGGTTTGTTCTCTTTTCATTGCCAAATTCCATAATAAGTACCTAACGCAGATTGTACAGCAAACAATTTAATACTCAACAAAAAGGTGAACATTCACTTTTAGATTAATATCACAATAAATAGAAAAACATATCGGAATTTAATGAATTGACCTCATTATGGTCATCATTTTTCCTTAAATAATGGGCAACTTAGTCCATTATTTATTTGAACATTAAAAATATTACAACGTAACTTATTTACATTGTAAATGAGCTTAAAATACCCGGAACGATTAGAGAAGCAGCATAATTTACGGTATGTGTCATTTGGAATGATGTTCCCCCTGCAGATCAATTAAATAATCGCAGAACATGAATAATAATAACTAGAGCGACAGGGCAGGGGAAACTTATCCTTTTCGTCAGGGTACCAGGACGCATGATCAAGGCTAACATGATGATCATGCGTCCGAAGAGATCCCTCGCCACAGGAACAATGATCAAGAGGAATTAGCGCCTTCCTTATCAGCAAATAATCAGAAAACAAATGGATCTTCATCGGATCAATGATCAAGTGTGATTTAAGCTCGGAAGCATGTAAAAATAGCGCATAATTACGGGTGATTGCAGATGGAGTAGGGGCTGAGCAAGATACCTAGTACATAACAAGTAAAATTTAAAACACACCAAATAACAAAACCTTCTTCAATACGCTCTTGATCATGCTTTCGACACACTCTCACTCCTTATAATAGAAGCTGTTAAAAGAGTTATTTGTCATTTCAATTCGTGTTTATGCCAAAATCGACTTTGAAAGAACATTTAATGCACTTCCTTGATCATCTTTCCAAAGAAAAACCAAGCCCATATTCTTCATCTAGCTCAAATAAAATAATCACTTCAACTCATCATGTGGATAAGTTGTGCATGAGCCATGATCATGCTTTAAGAAAGTGTTTGATCATTGATTCATTCGTCTGATGATCATCGTTCGGAATGTGATTGATCATGCTTTCTTCTCTACAATGATCATGTTTTCAGTTTTCTATGATCATGCTTCTGAAGGGGATTTTTTTTTATCCCTATAAAACAATCAATTAGGCTGCTCATTAAGGCCTGATCATTAGATCATATAAGCAATATAGATCAGAATAATCAAAAAGATCAGTTATTTAAAAGCAATAAGTTTTTCTTTATTTATGATCTCTTTTTCTTTATTCTATTGGAACTATAGCGATATTACGGCTAGTGTGATACGGATCTAATAATGAACGCAGACGAAAAAATATTGATCAAAGCACCAAGGAGCCACAAAGATGGGCATCTTTTTGAAGTTTCAGAAACTGCTGTTGATTGGGTTGATCAATACCAACATTTTAAAGGTGTTACCAAAAGTATCGTTGAACTTCTTAACCTGATCTCATTAAGAGGTTTCCGCAGCCAAGATGGGTTAGTCTCAACAACAGAGTTAATTGAAGCAACCGATGGCCAATTGACCAGAGCGGCTATTCAGCAACGGCTGCGTGCTGCAGTAAGTATTGGTTTATTTAAACAGATCCCGGTGAGATTTGAAGAAGGTTTAGCTGGCAAGACAATGCTGCATAAATTTGTTAACCCAAATAAGCTCATCTCTGTGCTTGGTTCAACCAGTCTGGTAACTGAATCAGTAAAACAGACAGAAAAACGCAAGCGTTCAAAAGCGCTGGCTCAAACTCAGGTCAATAAGCGTTTGTTGACAGAACATGGGCTAAATATTCCACCAGCGATGAAAGACGAAGCGGATCAGTTTGTGGTTTCACCCACCAATTGGGCTGGGATCATTGATCAAGCATTAGCTCCACCGAGAACTCGTAAAAGCTACCAGAAATCAATGGTGTCGATTTCTGGTACCCGTGCGATCATTGAAACTCGTTCTTCCAAAAATATCATGACAGTGGATGATCTAATGACACTGTTTGCACTGTTCACCTTAACGGTGCAATACCACGATCACCACCAAGAAGATTACCAACTTAATACCAAACACACACCGAATAAAACCCCATTGTACATTACTGATATTTTGTCGCTTCGCGGTAAAAAAGATAGTGGCCCAGCAAGAGATTCTATTCGCGATAGTATTGATCGGATTGAATTTACAGACTTCCAACTGCATGAGTTAACCGGCCGTTGGCTGAGTGAAAACATGCCAGAAGGATTTAAGAGTGATCGTTTTCGGTTCCTAGCAAGAACGATCACCGCTTCTGAAGAAGCGCCAACGGAAGGCGCTGATGGTGAAATTAGGATCAAACCTAATTTGTACATTTTGGTGTGGGAGCCTTCATTCTACGAAGAGTTACTCACTCGCGATTACTTTTTCTTGTTTCCACCAGAGATCCTAAAGCAACATACGTTGGTCTTCCAACTCTACTCCTATTTTCGCAGTCGCATGTCGCGTCGCCATACCGACAGCATGCTACTGAGTGAATTGAACCAAAAGTTGGCCCGTAATATCGAATGGCGTCGTTTTTCGATGGATCTTGTCCGTGAGCTAAAACGATTATCGGAAGGAAAGGGCAGCGATTCGTTATTTGTCGTGAATCTTTGGGGCTATCATTTGACGGTCACCACACTGGTGGATAAAGAAAAAGTGATGGATTACCAAGTCGATATTAAGTGCGATGTGGAAGAAGTCCTGCGCTACTCGCGCGCTCGTACCACCAATGCAGGCAAACGCAACATGGCTCCAACGTTGCCTAACCCACTGCGCAATGAGATGGTTTCTAAGCAAAAACTAGAAGAGCTTTCTGAGATCATTGATGGTGAATTTGAACCGATTCAACGTAAAGCACCGTCTCCAAAGGGTAAGCTAGGACGAAGAGTCAAGCAGCGCAAACACCTAGTAGAGATCAATGCCGATGAAATTACGATTACCTTATCTAAATATACCTCTCCAGAGGCCCTAGAACGCAGTATAACGGCGTTATCAGCAATGACTGGGCATCCACCATCCTCCATCAAGGAAGAGTGTACAGAGCTGATTGATAAGCTGGATTGGCTAAGGGTTGGAAATGAGGCGATCTCTTATGAGACGTTAAGTAAATTGATCGAGCTCTATAACACGAAAAACGAGAATAAACATTTATCGATCGAACGTTTGATCTCGGGTCTCGCAGTACGTCGCAAAGTGTGCAAGCAAGTGTACGAGGGGCATTTAGATGAATCCGTATTCCGGGCACTTGATGAAGTCGCTATTGGTATTTAAAACCAATTTACAACACAACCTTGACATGTAGCTGACATTTTGTTTTAGAAGGTTCGTTAGTATAGAAAACGAATAGACAACCTTTTGTCCTATCTGATGAATTAATAGATTGGCTCATATATGTTTTTAGCGAGTTATATAACTCGCTATTTTTTTATCTGTTGATCCCTGCAATCAATTAATACCCTCGCTTTATACCTTGATCATCGTTCCACGCGTAATATGCAAGAAATCGAGCATGAGCATCAATTAAACTTCGGGATAAGGCCTCATCAACGTGCTGTTGGTTGAGATGCTCCAAACTCAGTACCATCAACTGCTGCATCCGTTTTATACACCAAGATTTTAACTCAAGTTCACTACTCGGCTCCGAGACACAACGCTGAAAACGAGCGTAAGCAAGCTGCAGATATTGGAAGGCAAGCTCACCGTCAATGAGCTTGTAGTACTCATATTGGCGCAGGCAAGCATCAAGCCAACAAGCAATTGCTTTACTTTGATCATCACTTAGATCCGGCCCCCAGATCTCCTGTGGAGCATTAAGGATCAGAGGTTGTAATTGAGCCACCTGGTCATAGCGCTTGTTCAGATGCCATTGATGGATCTCGGTTAACCAGTCGTGAAGCTTACACATCGCGTCTTACCTACAACTTTAAATGCATTAACTACAGTCTGGTGCATTTCAAGCTTATTTGCCAAACAGAAATGGGGAACCATGTGCTAAAAATCAGCACATTGAAAGAGCGTGGGGTAGGGGGGACTGCGATAGTATGCAACAGAATAAAATGAGCGCTAAAACGCTTGAATTCATGTACGCAGTATTTAAATTTAGCCTCGTCTAGCAAGGTTGG
Organism: Vibrio sp. V10_P2A27P122; assembly: GCF_963874335.1. NCBI lineage: Bacteria > Pseudomonadati > Pseudomonadota > Gammaproteobacteria > Vibrionales > Vibrionaceae > Vibrio > Vibrio sp. V10_P2A27P122. Next base: position 53,556 of record NZ_CAWNHY010000266.1, read on the forward strand.
CAAAGTAATATTAATAGTTTTAAAAATAAGGTTTCTAAACCATCGCCAAAATCACAATATGGACGAAATATGCTTAACAAATCAAATGTCGTTTGCTACAGATTACATGTCCCTTACGTGGTTTGTTCGGAGGTAACAATGTCCATAAATTCTATTGACCATGACGAAATGACTGATATTGCAAATAAGTGGGACTTCACGGAAGAAGTAGAAACTCAAAAACCAGTTAAAAACCTTAAATCAGCCGAAGCTCGCCGTCGTATTGAAGCATTAAGAGAGATTCGAGAAAGTGGTTTAACCATTGAAGAAGCGAAGGAGCTAGGCATACTTCACTGACGAGTTCTCACCATTAATCCCCTGAGGGTGGCGCATAGCCACCCTTTATATTTTCCAATTTTCTTGATTTCATACCGATAAATTGCACATTTATGCTCTTAATTTTCCTATGTCCTATGCTATATTTCGTGCCACGTATTTACCGATCTAGGCTAACTCATGTCCTTCAACCTATCTTTACTTGCCGCTGAAGAGAAAAACAAAGTAGAGCTCGATAAACAAGCGTCCTTTCTTGTTTGGAAACTCAAGCAAGGAAAAGCAGGGCCTGAAGCGATCACTCAGCAGCAGTCTAAAATTGCCAGTGAGGCCGAAAAAGAGTGGTTTTTACAATCGGTGAACAAATACAAAAGAGTGATGGGTGTTGCGTAGCATTCATGTCTTTGCTAAGTGGAAAATTGAAATGATCCCACTTTTTGCTAAAATCCCTCGCGTTAAATTGAATTAGAGAGATCATCCCTATGGGAAGAAGTTTTGAAGTGCGCAAAGCCTCAATGGCGAAAACTCAAGGCGCAAAAATTAAAGTCTATTCCAAATACGGTAAAGAAATTTACATGTGTGCGAAAAATGGTGGTTCGGACCCTGACATGAACTTGTCTTTGCGCCACCTGATCACAAAAGCGAAGAAAGACCAAGTTCCAGGCCACGTTATTGATAAAGCGCTAGATAAAGCCAGTGGTGGTGGTGGTGAAGACTACCAACCTGCTCGTTACGAAGGTTTTGGCCCTGGCGGCGCAAGTGTTATCGTTGACTGCTTAACAGATAACGGCAACCGTACGTTCCAAGATGTGCGTCAATGCTTTGTTAAAACGGGTGCGAAAATTGGTACTCCAGGTACCGTATCACACATGTTTGATCACCAAGCGGTATTTCAGTTCAAAGGGGATGATGAAGATTCTATCCTTGAAGCACTGATGATGGATGATGTCGATGTGACGGATGTTGAACTGGAAGATGGTGTGATCACTGTATTTGCACCTAACACTGAATTCTTCAAAGTGAAAACATCGCTAAATAATCAGTTCCCTGATTTGACTATCGATGTGGAAGAAATCACATTCGTTCCACAAACACACACACCGGTCACGGGCGAAGAGGCGGAGAAATTCCAGAAGTTCCTCGACATGCTAGATGACTGTGATGATGTACAGCAGGTTTACCATAACGCTGAGCTGTAATAGAGCGAATTAATGAGAAGCCGAGTGATTGACTCGGCTTTTTTTTATCTGTGCATTGCTAACCGTGGTCTTATTCATAGAGAATGACGCAAGGATACATACAGCCCACACTCAGTTACGTGTGTTCGTCCGTTTGGGCTGCTGGGTAATAATAAAAGGAGAAGTTAATGAAAGTCAGTTTTATTGGATTAGGGGTTATGGGATACCCTATGGCTGGGCATCTAAAAAACGCAGGATTTGATGTTAGCGTCTACAACCGCACTCAAGCTAAAGCGCAGCAGTGGGCGCAGCAGTATCATGGGCATGCAGCGCAAACAGTCGCAGAGTGCGTGCAAGATGCCGATGTGGTTTTAACCTGCGTTGGCAATGATGATGATGTCCGTAGCATGACGACCAGTGACGGCGGCGCGATAGGGGCGATGAAACGCGGCGCAATTTTGATTGATCACACCACCACATCGGCACTGTTAGCCGAAGAGCTGGCGTCTGCGGCTCATAAAGCGGGCATTCGCTTTATGGATGCTCCTGTTTCTGGTGGCCAAGCAGGGGCTGAAAATGGTGTGCTAACCATTATGTGTGGTGGAGATGCCGAACTGTTTGAGCAGCTGCAACCTGTATTTCGTGCTTATGGCAAGTCATCGGTGCTGATGGGGAAAGCAGGGCAAGGACAACGCGCAAAAATGGTCAATCAAATTTGCATTGCTGGCGTATTAAATGGCCTGTCGGAAGGATTGATCTTAGCGGAAAAGTCAGGGTTAGATATTGGCGTTTTGGTTGATTGTTTGAAAAATGGAGCCGCAGGTTCATGGCAGATGGAAAACCGCGCTGTGAACATGTCAATAGGTAAATTTGATTACGGCTTTGCCATTGATTGGATGATCAAAGACTTGGGCTTTTGTTTGGATGAAGCGCAACGAAACGATCTAAAATTACCGATGACAGAAAAAACTTATCATGCTTACCAAGCCTTGTCTGAGCAAGGTGAGGGAAGAATGGATACTTCTATCCTTATCAAAGCCGTTAATTCATAAATATCACAGCTCAGAGATAGACTCAATTGGCCCTATTTAGGGCCATTTACACTGTAAACCTATAAATCGATTCCTATTTATCTTCTGGCCCCGCATACCTACAGTGTCTATCTGTGTGCCTCTTTTTGAAAAACAATTGTATAAAACCATGATCGCCTACCGATTAGGGAGGACAAATGTCCTTCATTTTTGTTTGCTGTGCGTGACTGTGCTGGATAAATCGTCAACTAATTACATTTACTGAAAAATCTTAAAATTTGGTTTTTAGTTTCAATGAAGTTACATAAAGCCAGTTTAATATGCTGTTAATTCGGTGTTTTCATGGTTTTCAATCCAAGCCAAGTCCCTTGATTATAGTGATTATGACCAAGGTCTCAAAATGATCATAATGATTAATAGGAGTAGGATTCGCGACATTATTATTTTTATATAAGTGAAAAAGCAGTGAAAGACACTAAGGAAATGGCTCATTTTAGTCATGTTCAGATTTCCAATTGGACTAAACACGACACCTATTGGCTACTCAGTTTATTTGGTACGGCCGTTGGGGCTGGCATTCTATTTTTGCCAATCAACATTGGGTTAGGTGGTTTCTGGCCATTAGTGTTAATGGTCTTACTCGCTTTTCCGATGACTTATCTCTCTCATCGTGGTCTTGCTCGTTTTGTTCTCTCATCGCGCCGTCCTAATGCCGATTTTACCGACGTTGTTGAAGAACACTTTGGCCAAAGGGCTGGTCGCTTGATCTCTTTGCTGTATTTCCTCTCTATTTTCCCAATCTTACTGATTTACGGTGTAGGTCTAACTAACACGGTTGATAGCTTTTTGGTTAATCAAGCGCAGATGGTCGCTCCCCCTCGGGTGCTACTTTCTGGTGGCTTAGTCTTTGCGTTAATTGCCATTATGCTGGGTGGCGAGAAGATCATGTTGCGCGCTTTTGCTGTTATGGTTTATCCATTGGCGGCTATTTTATTATTTCTCTCGCTCTATTTGATCCCGTATTGGTCAGTGCCGTCATTAGTCTTGCCGCAAACGAGTGATTTCTTACACACAGTGTGGTTAGCCATTCCTGTCGTGGTGTTTTCTTTTAGCCACGCAGCGGCGATCTCAAGTTTTGCCAATGTTCAACGTCGTCATTATGGCGCGCTAGCGGATAAAAAATCAGAGCAGATTCTGCGTTACACCAGTCTTGTATTGATTCTGTTTGTCTTGTTATTCGTGTTCTCTTGCGTATTGGCTTTATCACCAGAGGCATTGCAAGAAGCAAAAGTGCAAAATATTTCAGTGCTGACTTACCTTGCCAATGTCACAGATAATCCCTTTATCGCCACACTAGGCCCTTTAGTGGCGTTTATTGCCATTACCTCTTCCTTTTTAGGGCATTTCCTTGGTGCGCGAGAAAGCCTGACTGGATTGCTGTGTAAAAACTTTGGCCTGTCACTGCGTTTTGCTGGGCGACTCACCATTGCGATTTTGTTTGTCACGATTTGGATTGTCGCGATACTCAACCCCAGCATTCTGGGAATGATGGAAGCGTTTTCAGGCCCCGTGATCGCTATGATTCTGTTTATTATGCCGATGATTGCTGTATTCAAAGTGCCATCGCTGGCGAAGTATCAACAGCAGATGAGTACACCCTTTGTCATGGCAATAGGGTTATTGGCGGTATCGGCATTGCTTTATAACTTGCTCAATTAAATCAGCCATTGGCTCCGTCACTGGAGCCAAATCAATTACTTGATTTGAGCTTTTGTTATTTGAGGTTGTGCATTATTGAGCGTTGATGCTACCTCCAGAATATCTTGCCACTCATTGTAAGCTGATTGGTACCAAACTTGCTCCAGAATGACCGCTTGTGAATCTTGTGAATCTTGTGCTTTGGTAAGGTTAGAAACGACGTTGTTGGTTTCATTGTATAAACTGAGCACCGTGGTTTGTAGTGTATCTAAGGATCGGCTGATCGCCGCACAATCGTTGTTAACTTGATCGACACTTAGCAATAGGGCATTGAGAGACGCGACTTGTTGTTGATCTTGAGAGAGCGTTTGTTGATCGTGGTTGATGGTATTTAAAGATGATTGGATATCGCTTTGCAGGCTAGATATTTCACTTTGTGCTTCTACAAGAGAGCTAACACCAAACCCTGCCAATATCAAAGAACCTCCCAGTGTAAACGGAGCAAGCACCACGCCAAAAATCGTTTCAAATATCCCTTTCTTACGCTGCGATTGAGCATTCGCAATGGCGGTTTTAAATGCTGCTATCTGCTGTTTCATTAGATCAATTTGGGCGTTAGTGGCGATAATTTCTGCTTGGATGGAAACTTCTTCTTGCTGGATCTGTGCAATAGTTTGTTGCAATGTGTTATGAGCATCTTCCACTTGGCGAGCCCAAGCATTCAATCCCTCATCATAACGTTTTATATTTGATGTAAGACTTTGAATCGGATTTTGTAATGTTAAGATTAATGAAGTGAGCTGCTGTAGTTGGTCGGTATCAAAACGGGTTTCTAGTGCTTTGAATAAGGTTAAAATTTGAACATTAGAATCTTTGAATGTATTCGCAATGGAAAGAACACTGTCCATAATGTCATTTGAAAAATATAAATTACCACTCAAACGCCATTGTCGTACCAGTTTTTGCACCGCATTTAAATTTTGTTCTACCTGAGCATACCAATGTTCTGCATTGCCTTGATCAATATAAGTTTCAACAACGCCTTGGCATGCAGAATTTAGTAACACCATAGCGCTAATAGATGCAGGAATGTCGGTTTGAAGTTGCTCGCTGGCTGATTGATTCATGATGGTCCTCGAAAAAGAATAAAAGGGGGCGTAACCCCCCTTAGTAATGTTTAAGCTGCTTGTTTTACTGCAGGTGCTAACTCTTTCGTTTCGATAGCTATTTTTGCGCTAGCTAGCTGTTTAGCAAGTTCAACCGCATCATCCCATTCATTTTTCGCTGCGTCAGACATCACTTTTTCCATAATAATGCTCTGCATGGATGCACCATTATTAAGCTTGGTTACTACATCATCTAACTCGTTACCAAAGACTGTCCACGTCGTTTCAAAATCAGATAATACTGATGTCGATGTTTCAATCGCTGAAACGACGGCGCTACTGGCATTGGAAAGCCCCTGTAAAGCGATAATCTGTTGTTGATCTTCAGCTTTTTGCTTTTGTTCTTGCGCGATGCTGTCGTAGTCATCATCAATTTGATTTTGTAATACGCCCCACGTAACGCCACCAGCAATAATCGATGCCGCGCCGACGGCTGCGATACCGCCGGAGACTACAGCTGCGGTGCCAGCGGTTGCGACGGTAAGCGCAACGCCTGCGACGAGCATAAAGATACCAACACCAACCGCAACTTGTGCATAGACTAGATCC
>NZ_CAWNHY010000267.1:0-20264 GCF_963874335.1 Vibrio sp. V10_P2A27P122
GTTTTAAATATCAGTCATTTGATATGTAAAACACTTGCTTTACTTAATTTTTCGATGACTAAAGTTGTGACTTTAATCACTTTCTGCTAGTTCAAACCTAGCCAAGCTGCACCACGGATGCCGCTGCTGTCACCATATTTTGCTTGGGTAAACACAATCTGTGCACTATCAGAAAAAACGTAGTTCGCTGTTGCCCGAGGTAGATCAACATACAGCGATGCTACGTTTGATAATCCTCCGCCAAGCACTATCACATCAGGATCCAACACATTGACGATGCAAGCAAAGCTGCGCGCCATTTGATCAATTAATTGTTGATAAAGCTTTGTTGCTTGTGGGTCTTGCTGCTGGTAGCGAGTGATAATTTCGGCTGCATTCCATTCTTGTTGACCAATCAACTGAGCACTCTTTGTTAAGCCAGAACCGGAGATAAAGAGTTCAATACAGTTATCGCGTCCGCAATAACAGTGGCGAGTTGGCCCATCACGTTCACTGGTAAAACTTGGCAGCGGATTGTGCCCCCACTCACCGCATACGGCGTTCGCACCGACCAATACCTGCTTGTTGATCACAATACCGCCACCGCAACCTGTGCCCAAAATCGCGCCAAAGACTACGTTGCCATCTTTGGCGGCACCATCGACCGCTTCAGACAGCGCAAAGCAATTGGCATCATTGGCAATAACAACATTGCGTTGCAGGCGAGCGCACAGATCAGCTTTTAAATCTCGACCATTTAAAAAAGTGCAATTGGCATTTTTGATAAGCCCTGTCGCTGGGCTGATGGCTCCGGGAAGTCCAATCCCGATTTGGCAGTGAGTTTGCGTTTCGCTTTCGGCCATTGCAACCAGTTGACATAAGGTGCTTAGAAAAAGCTCGTACTCATGTGGGGTAGGGGTTCGGTGTTTAAATAGGGTGTTTCCTGATTTATCCAGTACGCAAATTTCAATTTTGGTGCCGCCAATGTCGAAACCTATCAGCATGATTTTTCCTTATTTTGGATGTTGAGTGTGAGTCCTGACTATGGAATATAGTCTAATAATCAACGTGTTTTGTCTTTGAACCGAACAAGATAACGTGAAGTGGTGAGATTTTTTCTTTTGATTGCTGATAAATGTTATATTATAACATTTATCAGCAAGTGATCTTTTTATTGAAAAGGGGAGTATCTATCCCCATAGTTAGGTCATCAATGGGTCAATTCGAATGCAAATCAATTCAGCATTGCAACAAGCAATTATTCAAGTGAGTGTAGATATGGCGGAAGTACGAGCCAGAGTGGATTTCAAAGTCGGTCTAAAAAGCAATATTGACGCCGAAATACTCTCTTTTAGAGGACTGAAAACAGACAAAGAACATGTTGCGGTCATTTTTAAATCCGCTGATGTTACTCAGGAAACTCCTTTAGTCCGTATGCATTCAGAGTGTTTAACGGGCGATGTTTTTCACTCATCACGCTGTGATTGTGGTGAACAATTAGAAGAAACCATTAATAAAATGGGCGAAGTTGGCGGCATTATCCTCTATTTGCGTCAAGAAGGTCGAGGCATTGGTCTGTACAACAAAATTGATGCCTATCGCTTACAAAGTGCGGGGATGAATACCTATGAAGCCAACAATCATCTTGGCTTTGGTGACGACTTGCGTGATTTCACTGAAGCGGCGCAGATGTTGAAAGCGTTAAATGTGACCAAGATTCGTTTAGTCACTAATAACCCTAAAAAAAGTCGTGAGCTGAAGGAGCATGGTATTGAAATTGTAGAGGTCGTGAATACCGCGGCACATATTAAGTCGGGTAATGAAAATTACCTCAAGGCCAAAGTCTCCCATGGCAAACACAACTTAAAACTATAATTCAGATTTATAGATGATAGCCAAAAACCTCATTTCGGTGAGGTTTTTGGCGTTTTTACCTTGCAAAAAAATGGATAATTTGTATTATCGGCGACTAAAAGTGCAAATGATAATAATTAGCACTACCATAAGATAACGCTCAAATCGCCTCAACAAGGATGCTCCCATGAAAGTTAACACGCCTCTTATTCAGTCAATTGCGGCCTCACTTGCCATCGCAAGTAGTGCGTCATTTGCCGCTACCGTCACTAAGGAGCAGGTGGTCGAACATTATGCCAATATTGCTCATGCCGTGTTTGCTGATTCGCTGACGACCGCTCAATCATTAGAAAAATCAATCGATCAGTTCTTGATGACTCCCTCGGCGGCTAAATTGGAAGAGGTGAAACAAGCGTGGTTAGCATCGCGAGTGCCTTACCAGCAGTCCGAAGTCTTCCGTTTTGGCAATGCCGTTGTTGACGATTGGGAAGGACAACTCAATGCTTGGCCTCTTGATGAAGGGCTGATTGACTACGTCGCTACTGATTACCAATATGAACTGGGCAATGAAGGCGCCAGCGCTAACATCATTGCCAACCAAACGTTGAAAATTGGTGCGACAGCGATTGATGTCTCCACTATCACACCAGAGCTGATTGCCAGCTTAAACGAAATTGGTGGCTCTGAAGCTAACGTCGCTTCAGGTTATCATGCCATTGAGTTCCTACTGTGGGGCCAAGATTTAAATGGCACCAATGCGGGAGCCGGTGCTCGTGCTTACACGGATTTTGTCGTGGGTAGCGAATGCACCAATAACAATTGTGATCGCCGTGCTCAATACTTAAAAGCGGCAGCTCAGCTGCTCGTGCAAGATTTGGCATGGATGGAAAAACAGTGGTCTGCGGATGAAAAAGCCAATTACCGTCATGAATTGCTTGCGGAATCAGCAGACAATGGTTTGCGTAAGATGTTATTTGGTATGGGGTCTTTATCACTGGGCGAATTAGCGGGCGAGCGTATGAAAGTGGCGCTAGAAGCAAACTCGACTGAAGATGAGCACGATTGTTTCTCGGATAATACCCATAACTCTCATTACTATAATGAACAAGGTATTTACAACCTTTATACGGGTTCTTACCAGCGTCAAGACGGAAAGGTACTAACAGGCCCAAGCCTGAATGATTTAGTGGCACAAAAGGATGCACAAGCAGCCAAAGAGATTCAAAAGCAGTTTGACAGTGCGCGCGCTGAAGTCGGTAAATTAGTCACGTCGGCTGAAAAAGATAATCAGCATTTCGATCAATTGATCGCGGCTAACAATCCTCAAGGCAACGCGATAGTCAATGGAGCCATTATGGCTTTAGTGGCTCAAACCGCTTCGATAGAACGTACCGCTTCAGTGATTGGGATTGATAACCTTAATCCAGATACTGCAGACCACGAATTCTAATAATAAGATGAAAGATCCAAGGGCTCAGATGAGCCCTTTTCCACGTTTACACTGAATAAAGATGTTGAGAAAAGCCCAATGAGATCGTTTTTTACCGTCGCGCTCCTAACCTTGCTTGCCAACCCCGTTTATGCCGATGAGGTGAAATCGGGTGGCAAAACCAGTACAACCAAAGCTGGGCCGAATGCTTACTCGCTTCCTGCGGCCAATTTGCCGATGAGTAAACGGCTCGATTTTAGCGTGGGAAACAGTTTCTTTCGTAACCCTTGGGTGCCAGCGCCATCGTCTACCGATGCAAGAGATGGTTTAGGGCCGCTTTTTAACACCAATGGTTGCCAAAATTGTCACATCAAAGATGGTCGCGGCCATCCGCCAGAAAAAAATGACACACATGCCGTTTCGATGTTGGTTCGCCTGAGTATTCCAGCGGTGACGGATGAACAAAAAGCGAACTACGCCAAAGAAGGGGGGATCCCCGAACCCATCTATGGTGGACAGTTACAAGATTTCGCTTTGCCCGATCAAAAAGCAGAAGGACAAATCCACATCACTTATCAAGAGATTGCGGTTGCTTTTACGGATGGCCACCAAGTGATGTTACGTAAACCCAATTTAAAAATTGCTGAACTTGGTTATGGCGATATGCATCCTGATACCCAGTTTTCGGCGCGTGTCGCCCCGCCAATGATTGGCCTTGGCCTACTTGAAAGCATTGCTGATGCCAGCTTATTAGCAATGGCAGACCCTGAAGATAGTGATGGCGATGGTATCTCTGGCAAAGTGAACCGTGTTTGGGATGTAGAAAAAAAAGATTTTGCCATCGGGCGTTTTGGTTGGAAAGCCGGACAGCCTAGTTTAATGCAACAGAATGCCGCGGCGTTTAACGGCGATTTAGGATTGACCAGCCGTTTATTCCCAAAAGAAAACTGCACCGAGAAGCAAACACTCTGTCAAACCTTACCTAACGGCGGCGATCCTGAGGTTAGTGACAACATTCTTGATTTTGTCGAATTCTATTCTCAGCATTTAGCCGTTCCAGTGCGTCGCAATGTCGACGATCCACAAGTGAAGCTGGGTCAATCATTGTTCAAACAAGTTGGCTGTGAGAGTTGCCACCGTACTAACCTCAAAACGGTAAAAAGAACGGACCGCCCAGCCTTATCAGAGCAAGAAATCCATCCTTACAGTGATTTACTACTGCATGATATGGGCGAAGGGTTAGCCGATAATCGTCCTGAAGCCTTAGCTAATGGACAAGAGTGGCGTACCCCGCCTTTGTGGGGGATCGGCTATACGCAAGAGGTCAGCGGCCATACTTATTTTTTACATGATGGCCGAGCGCGTAATCTCATGGAAGCGGTACTTTGGCACGGTGGTGAGGCGCAAAGTGCCAAAGAGAAAGTACGTCAATTCAATGCCAGCGAACGCAACGCGTTGATCGATTTTCTTAATTCTTTATAGGGTGCGAGCATGAAATTTCATCTGTTATTTTCGATAGCAGTTACCAGCGTACTTTCGGCTTGCCAACCCACGCCGAAATCAGCGCTTGAGCCGCAAAAAAACAATCATGTTAGCCAAGGTGTTTATGAGGTTGAATTTGCTGCGGCGCAGCGTTTTGCTCAACAATCGCACCAGCTTGCTCAATTATTTGATCAGCAATGCCAGCCGGACGATGTTGCATTGCCCTTGCTGAAAGAACGGTGGCAGCAAACTATTGGGGCGTGGATGTTTTTACAAGGGCAAGAGAGAGGGCCAGCTAAAGCACTCGAGCAAAGTTGGAACGTACAATTTTGGCCAGATAAAAAAGACACTACCGGGCGAAAAATGAGCCTGTTAGCGAGCAGTGGCAAGCACTGGAGTGAGGAGCAGATTGCAAATCAGAGTGTTACAGTGCAGGGGATTGGCGCATTGGAATGGTTACTCTATGACCCTCAATCGCCGCTTCTGAAAAACCAGCAAGTAGAAACTGGTTGTATGATTGGACAAGCGATCAGCGCGAATTTGGCGACGAAATCTCATTTGATTGCTGAGCAATGGCAACAGAATCCATGGTTGATGCTGGATCTGAGCGCTTGGCAAGCCGAATACATTGCGCTGCTCTCCAATCAGCTTGATTACAGCATGAAAAAACTGAGCCGCCCCTTAGCCAATATCGGCCAGCCACGCCCTTATTTTTCAGAATCGTGGCGCGCCAAAGTCTCTTTGAATAACCTGCAAAAGAATGTTCAAGCGATGCAAGCACTCTATTTAGCAAAAGACGGTTTAGATCAGATGTTGCGGGAAAGAGATCAAGTCGCCATGGCCGAACGCGTAAAAGCACATTTATCCTTGATGTTGGAAACGTGGCCACAAACGGCCAGCTTATTTGATTTATTGCAAACGAAAACAGGCTACCGCGAGGTGCTTGCGCTCTATAACAAGTTCGAACAACTCAATTATTTACTGCATGATGAAGTCGCGGTAGAGCTAGGTGTAGTGATAGGATTTAATGCAACCGATGGTGACTGATCTAACAAGGCGTACGCTACTGAAAGCGGCGTTATTGAGCGCATCAGCGCCCCTGCTGCCGCTGGGGTGCGCTACTACTCGTCGTGACGACCCACAACCCGCTTTGATTGGTTGCGCTATTCATAAAGGCTCGCAGTTTCGCGCCGTTGTAGCCGACGCCCAAGGCCAAGCGATTCACCAATTACCTTTGCCTGCAAGGGGACATGGTGTTGCTATCCATCCTACCTTGACGCATGCGGTCGCTTTTGCCCGTCGTCCCGGCGAGTTTTTGATGGTGTTTAACTATCAAAATGGAGAACTCATCAAATTGCAACTGGCGCAACCCACGCGACATTTTTATGGGCACGGCGTTTACTCAAATGATGGTGCGTGGCTTTATGCAACCGAAGGCGAGAAAGCGACAAGTCGCGGCATTATTGGTGTGTATGATGTGCAGCACAGTTACCAAAAAGTGGCTGAGTTCAGTGGTTTTGGTATTGGCCCTCACGAAGTCATTGTGATGCCAGATGGCAGGCTCACGATTGGGGTGGGTGGGGTGCATACCTTCGGCCGCGAGCCACTCAACGTAGAGAGCATGATGCCAAGCTTGACCTACCTTTCTCATCAAGGAGAAGTGCTTGAGCAACGAATATTGAACGACCACCATTTGAGCATCCGCCATCTTGCTCATGATGGTGCAGATACTGTGCTGTGCGGCCAACAATACCGAGGTCAGCCGGAAGAGTATCCACCTTTGGTAGCACTACATCACCAAGGTGGCGAACTCATTCCGCTCTTGGCAGAGCCTGAACAATGGGCAAGATTCAACCATTACATTGCCAGTATTGCGGCGACCGACCAATGGATTTTAGCGACTTCTCCACGAGGTAACTGTTACGGTATTTGGTCAAAAGAGACATTGCAACTGGTTGAGTTGGCCTCTTTGCCGGATGCTTCTGGCGTGGTAGTGCAAGATCAGCAGTTCCAAGTCAGTTCAGGAGCTGGCTTGGTCGTTAATTCACCCTATCCTCAACCTGAAATACGCACGCGTAGTAATGTCCAATGGGACAATCACTGGTCTGCCATTGATTACTCTTGCCAAAAAAGCTGAGTAAGCGAACTAAATTTGTTTAATGATAATTCTCATTGCATGAGAGTTTATGAATATATTGTTGATATCGACAACAACGTTTAGCAGATAGCCGTTTCTTTTGCCATACTGAAACGTGAATCAGCGTTGTGGATAGATCGGAATGAGTAAAAGCATCCTATTTGCTTTATTATTGATTTTTAGTAGTTTTTCTCTTTACTCTGCCGAGAAGGTACAGCCTTTTGCTGTCTCGCAAGAGAATGCCTCGTTGCAATCTTTTATCCAATATCCGCATTTAGTCGAACGAATTTACCAAGAGAATGAGAATCGGCGCATTTGGCAAGATGAGCAGATTGTTCGTCAATTTGAACATCAATTGGAAGTGATTCGCCGAGCGGGGTTTAGCCCTTTATTTTCACGCCAGTTAGCGCAAATGAAAGCGTACCGGAATCAGCAAGCGTTCAACGAATACGATCTGCTGGCGACTGATACTTTACTTTTGTATTTGAGTTATGCCGAGCAAGCTCCCAAAGTCGGTATGGCTTGGTTCTTTGAACGTAAGCTCAACTCTGCCATTGCTCCACCAAGCCAAGAAGCCTTGTTCGCTCTTCATGTTGCGGTGGAAGTTAACAGTATCGGCGATCTGCTCAATGGTTATGCGCCCAACAACGCGGCTTATGATCAACTGCTACATGCCTATGATTTTCTGCTCAGTACTGAAAATGCAGCGCTCTCGTTGTACAGCCAAAAAGGGTTAAAAAAACCTGGCGATAAGCTCTCACAACGTAGTGTGCTTATTGCCCGCTTATCATTAGTTAATATCGATGTTAGCACAGTGCGTGACGACGTAACTTGGTATGACAACAGCTTGGTCAAACCTGTGAAAGAGTTTCAAGCGATGCACGGTTTAAAAGCTGATGGCATGATTGGCCCCGAGACCTTAAAGTGGTTAAATTTGTCTTTGCAGGCACGCCTGTCTATGTTGGCATTAAATGCAGAGCGAACTCGTTTGTGGCCAGAATCAAAAGAGACACAGATCGTAGTCAACGTTCCCAGTTTTGATATGCGCTACTGGTATTTAGGTAAAGAAGTCTTTCAGTCTAAAGTGGTGGTGGGCCGAGTTTCACGCAAAACGCCACTCATGAGCACCAAATTAGATTCTTTGATCCTAAACCCGACGTGGAATGTGCCACACAAAATCATGGTTGAAGATATTCTGCCGATGGTAAAAAAAGATCAAAACTATTTGCGTCAACACAATATTGATATTGTTTCGAGCTGGCGTTCGAACGATCAAATTGACCCAAGCAACATCAACTGGTCTGCGGTGAATCCGGCCTCTTTTCCCTACCGAATGCGTCAGCAAGCCGGGCAAGATAATGCATTAGGTCTGTATAAATTTAATACGCCCAATCGCAGAGCGATTTACCTACATGATACGCCGAGTAAATACCTATTCAATAATACGTCGCGAGCCTTTAGTTCGGGTTGCATTCGAGTACAAAATGCCGATAAGTTTGCTTCGATGATATTAGAAACCCAAGGTATTAATGGTGATAAATTAACGGGAAAAGAAGGGCCTGCGAATGGCACGATCCCATTAAAGCAGCGCATCCCCGTACACATTATCTATCAAACCGTTTGGTATGAAGGTGGGGAACTGCACTACCGAGATGATATCTATCGTTATGATGCATTCAGTACCAGTAATGGGTGAATGGATACCGCTAAAACAGTGGTCACCTAAGTAAGCAGGGATGCGTCTCTCAATTTACCAAAAAATGACTTAATAAAGATCTCTTTTATGTTCAAAGAGTAACGATGCTGTGGCTCTCTCTTGAGCATTTCGAGCACAATTTATGCATTTGATCTTCACAATGGAGTCCGGTAGTGTCCGGGCTTGTTGAAAATAAATTCAGTTGTGAAGGTATCAAACCTTGTTAGTTTCTCGTCGTCACTTTATAAAATTGGCTGGTAGTGGTGTAGTTGTAGCGGCGTGTGCCCCCCAAATAGTATTGGCATCGTACCCTGAAACCTCTCGCATACTCGCGATGAATAATTTACATACCGGTGAAACACTTGAAACCTGTTATTTCAACGGTGTTCGTTATGTTCGATCTGAGCTTGATCGGCTCAACCATATTTGCCGTGATTTCCGCCGCAACGAAGTCCATCCAATGGACAAAAATCTATTTGACCAAATATCGAAAATTCAATCTCTACTTGGCACTCAAGCGGAAGTACAAATCATCTCTGGTTATCGATCTCCTGCCACCAATGAGATGTTGCGCACTCACTCCTCTGGGGTTGCTAAGAAAAGTTTCCATATGCTAGGCCAAGCAATTGATTTTCGGTTAGATGGTGTTCAGTTGAGTCAAGTACGCGAAGCGGCGATCGAATTGGGCGCTGGCGGTGTTGGTTATTATCCTAGCAGTGATTTTGTGCACATTGATACTGGGCCTGTACGTCATTGGTCATAAGGCTGTTCGTGACTTGTCAAATGAAAGTGTCAATGTCATAGTTCGGCCAACTGCGAATTCGAACAAGGTTTTAGTATGTCGTTAAAGTATCAAGTGGTGCCCGTCACTTCCTTCTCTCAAAACTGCTCTATCGTTTGGTGTGATGACACCATGGAAGGGATCGTGGTTGACCCTGGCGGTGATGTGAAACAGCTCGTGATGTTGATCAATGAACTCGGGGTAAAAGTGGTCAGTTTGGTTCTTACTCATGGTCATTTAGATCATGTCGGTGGAACCGAACCGCTGGCGCAGCAGTTGGGCGGCGTCGATATTATTGGACCACACAAAGCGGACAACTTCTGGCTACAAGGCCTCGAAGGTCAAAGCAAAATGTTTGGTTTTCCACTGACGGAAGCCTTTGAACCTACCCAATGGCTTAATGACGGTGATGAAGTGAAGTTTGGCCTTCAAACTCTACAAGTATTGCACACGCCCGGCCACACGCCCGGTCACGTGGTGCTGTTTAGCCAGCAAGCGAAATTGGCGTTTGTTGGTGATGTATTGTTTAACGGTAGTATCGGCCGTACGGATTTCCCGCAAGGTGATTTCAATACCCTTATTCACTCGATCAAAACTAAGCTATGGCCACTTGGCAACGATGTGACGTTTGTGCCCGGCCATGGTCCGCAATCGACTTTTGGCCGTGAACGTGCCAATAACCCTTATGTCGCAGATGAAATGCCCCTGTATTGATCTTGATTAGGCTCAGAGTGTTCCTTCTGCGCCCATTAAACCATGTCTTAGTCTGGTTCGGCCGCCGCGAGGTAGCGCCGAAGCAGCCCCACAAACGCTTCGGCGTCACGATCCAGATCGTGCGCTGAGATAAAAATATCATAATCAAAAAATTGCCGTTGATAGCGCATCCGATTGGCTAACATTGCCATAAGACCATGATAGTAATTACCGTTTGGCGCAGTGTAAGGTGCGCTGTCGAGTACCAAATCTTCAAATTGAGTCTCTTTGCGCTGTTGTTTTGCTCCTAAGTAGAGCAGCGCGCGCTGGCTGAGCAAGATCTCACTAGCGATTCTGGGACACACACTCTCAAGGTAAGGTGAATAATCCTTCAGTTTGATCCCAATCCAAGGCAAAGGTTGGTGCCAACCATGATATTCATAACTGCAGACCCCAATGCGGCTGATATTGTTCCATTTTACGACCCAACCTCCTTTAAAGAGATGCTGCTGAAAATGGGTAGCGGTTAGGGTGTAGCTAACTTTTCCTTTCAAAATCAAAAAATAGAAGGTGATTAGAGTTACCGCCAGTGCACTTACTAACAGCAGCGCATGAATAATGTTGGATGAGAACATGACAATGCAAATTGAAGCGATGATACAAATCGTATTTATCCATTTCACCATAGGTGATTGCAAAGAAAAGCGCGTATTAGACAAATGTTGGGTGTGCATAAAACAGTGAAACCCCTTCGAGCTACAGCATCGTTGTTGGCTGTTTCGACTTGTATAAATTGTAGTCAGTTACCGCATCAAAATGCGTTTTTGCCCCTCAATCTGTGCTATGCCCTACAAATCGAGGACGATTTTTGATATAAAACGCGCTTCAAATTTTCACCACTGCTTGAAACGCAGTGAAATGGAGAAATATTCGATGAGACTTGCTCATAAGCGTAAGGTGCAGGCAAAATTGCAAAAGCGTATTAAAGCGACTGTTGCAAACTTGATTGCCTCTCAATCAGCAAAGCCTGTAACAGCGCAATCGACCGTAGCAAAAACCGCTGCAACAAAAGTAGTTGTGGAGAAAGCGGCGGCGAACTCTAAAAAAGTGGATGTTGCGTTAACGCCAAAACAGCAACAGGTTTTAGATATCGTCGCTAACCACACAGAAGGTATGAATCCTAAATCGATCGGCTTAAGTGCTGGTCAAGAAGATGCGAAAGCTGCCGCTTGGGCCACTGGCGCACTCAAGAAACTAGTAGAAGAAAATCTGGTAGTGAAAGAGCAGTTAGCAGGCAACAAAGTTATCTATAAAGCCATTTAATCTGCTGTTCGTTGTGAATGAATTAGCCTCGGTAGCTCCGAGGCTTTTTTACGATCAAATTTTAAAATGCAATCAAAGCTACTCTTCTTTGGTAATAGAGCCAATTTCGAGCATCGGTGCGACATCGATGTTTTCGGCATTCATCATAGAAGATAAACGCTGTACCGATGAGAGCAACAAGCTTTGCTCCCACTCTTGAAGCTGCCTAAATTGTTCGACAAAGCTTTCTTGCAATGGTTGCGGTGCCTTTTCTAGCAGCTTCTTACCTTCGTCCGTTAAATGGGCGTGCACTTTTCGTTTATCGGTATTGCTGCGAATTCGCTGTACGTATCCGTTGCGCTCTAATCTATCCAAAATGGTGGTGGCAGTGGCCTGGCTCATGTTCGTATGATCCGACAATGTGCGGATAGTCACCTCACCAAGGGTTTGAATTGAGCGCATTAAAATAAGCTGGGGACCAGTAAGCCCAGCGTCTCTATTCAGTTTTTTAGAGTGCAGATCAATTGCGCGAATAATTTGTCGAATTGAGATCAAAACTTCTTCATGTTTTTCCAAACTCATTGTCCCAAAAAGAAAGTTATTAATAAGCGGGGACCATAGCGCAGTTCTTTTCACTTGAAAAGTAGCATTCGACCTCTTTTGTTTTGGTCTAAGATGATGAGTGTATAAGCTGAGATGTAAAATGATTAGTGCTCGAATGTTTTTGTTTTCGATTTTTACCCTAAATTGGTTTAAGTTTAACCATTAAGGCTTGTTTTTTGCCTTATATGGCATTTTATGTTGCTTTTTAGTGGATTTTTTCTGTGATTTTGGTAGGGTATTCAGCATATTGAAAAATAAATTGCTATGAGTACGAAGTTATTTTTGGTTTTTGTCTTAAAATTGTTTCGTTCTCATGGTTATTAATCTCAACTGAAAAATCATGTCTAGATTTCTAGAGAGGTAAAATGACAAAAGGTATTGATAAGTACAGTATCGACAGTACTGACTACACCGTCGGGCAAGATAACGTGCAAAAGTGGGGGTTTGATGTTCATAACCCAGTGTTTGGCTTTAGCGCCGGATTTATTGCGCTATTTTTAGTCGCCGCTTTAGTCGTTGATCCTGAGGTTGCGAAGAGCGTGCTTGATGGCGTGAAATGGAAAATTATTGGCACTTTTGACTGGCTGTTTATTTGGTCGGGTAATCTTTTTGTGCTGTTTTGCTTAGGCTTGATTGTTTCTCCCTTTGGTAAAATACGTTTAGGTGGCCAAGAGGCGACAGCAGACTACTCTTTTATTTCTTGGCTCTCTATGCTGTTTGCCGCAGGGATGGGTATTGGTCTCATGTTCTGGAGTGTCGCTGAACCTGTGGCGTATTTTACCGGTTGGTATGAGACGCCCTTAGGTGTTGCAGCCAACACACCCGAAGCGGCTAAACTAGCATTAGGTGCAACCATGTACCATTGGGGTTTACACCCTTGGGCCATTTACGGTGTGGTAGCGCTTTCCCTGGCGTTCTTTACTTACAACAAAGGGCTTCCGCTTTCTATTCGCTCTATTTTTTACCCGTTGCTTGGTGATCGCGCTTGGGGCTGGGCAGGGCATATCATTGATATTCTGGCTGTATTAGCAACATTATTTGGCTTAGCAACGTCATTAGGGCTGGGTGCGCAACAAGCGGCTAGTGGTATCCATCATGTATTTGGCATTGATGCCGGAATGGGCTTACAAATTGTCGTGATTACCGTCGTTACTTTATTAGCGGTGGTCTCCGTGGTGCGTGGTATTGATGGTGGTGTCAAAGTCATCAGTAACATCAATATGATCGTTGCGTTCTTGCTGCTGATTTTGGTTGCACTGATTGGCTATACCGTAACCTTTTCATCCATTCCAACCACATTAATGGCGTATATTGAAAATATCATCCCACTCAGTAACCCACACGGTCGAACTGATGAGGCTTGGTTCCAAGGTTGGACAGTGTTCTATTGGGCTTGGTGGATTTCATGGTCACCATTTGTTGGAATGTTCATTGCGCGAGTATCAAAAGGCCGTAGTATCCGCGAGTTCCTCACCGCCGTATTATTAGTACCTACTGCTGTTACCTTGATTTGGATGTCTGTATTTGGTGGTTTGGCGATTGATCAAGTCATCAACAATGTTGGTCAATTAGGCGCGAATGGTTTGACCGAAGTGCCACTGGCGATGTTCCAAATGTTTGATGCGCTGCCTTATGGCACCTTACTTTCAGTGATTGCGGTTGTGTTAGTGTTGGTATTTTTTATCACCTCATCAGATTCAGGGTCACTGGTTATTGATAGTATTACTGCTGGAGGCAAAGTGGATGCCCCTGTCCTACAGCGTATTTTCTGGGCGTTGATGGAAGGCGCTATCGCCGTAGCCTTGTTATGGATTGGTGGCACCAATGCTATTGAAGCGTTGCAGGCTGCGGCAATATCAACGGCGCTGCCATTTACCATCGTCTTACTATTGATGTGTGTGAGCCTACTCTTAGGTATGCGAACCGAATTATCTAAGCACTAATTCAGATATACCCAAGGCTGCTTTAAGTGGGAAGGGTATGGACGTTAATCATCAAGGCGACTTTTAGTCGCCTTTTTGCTGTTTTTTTGACAGTCGTCATGACAACATTAATTAATAACTTTAGTAAAAGCAAAAGGTTATATTGTGTCAAAAATAGATACATAATTAGTGCAACTTATGCGAAATCTGGTTAATATTCGCCACCTTTTCCGCTTCATACATTTTGTAACCCAATGAAATTGACCCTAAAGCAAAAGCTAATCGGTGCCAGTCTTTCTGCCGTCGTCGTTATGGCGAGCGCGTTGACTTGGCTAGCCGCTGATCAACTCTTTGAACAAACTCGAAATGGCGTATATTCGCGGGCAGAAAGCTTGTCAGCTGCCGCTGCGAAAGGCATTTCGGACTGGATTGTGGTCCGTAAAGAGATCTCAACCGCTTTTAATGACTACACCGCTCAAGATGATGTCGTCCCTTTCTTACAGCAAGCTCGCAAAGCGGGTGGCTTTGATGATATTTTCTTTGGTACACCGCAAGGTGAGATGTATCGTTCACACCCTGAGCGTAACCGTGCTGACTATGATCCTCGCCAACGCCCTTGGTATAAAGATGCCGTTTCAGCGAATAAACAAATTATCACCCCCGCTTATAAAGACGCGATCACCAATGCACTGTTGGTGACAATTGCAGAGCCTGTGCGTCGCAATGGGCAATTTGTCGGCGTCGTTGGTGCCGATGTGTTAATCGATCAGCTCATCCAAGATGTCATCAGTTTAGATGCGGGCAAAAATGCCTACGCGATGTTAATTGATGCGCAAGATGGAACCTTTTTAGCGCATCCAGATAAAAATTTCTTATTAAAACCAGTGTCGTCATTGTCGAAGACGTTGACGATGAACATGATAGAGCAAGCAGTGGCTTCAGGTACCGTTGAAGACGCGTCATTACAAGGTGTTGATAAGCTATTTTACTTCGCCAAAGTGCCGCAAACCGATTGGATTTTCGCTATCCAAATGGATCGTGCAACGGAAGAAGCAGCGCATACATCTTTGCTTACCGGCCTGATTGTGACTGCGCTTGTGATTACTATTGCTGTGATTGTAATCGTCTCTTGGTTAGTGAGCTTTTTGTTTAGAGATCTTAGCCGAGTATCCAAAGCCTTAGAGGAAATTGCTTCCGGAGACGGTGATTTAACTCAACGTCTTGAACCAAGAAGTGATGATGAAGTTGGGCAATTAGCACAAAACTTTAATACCTTTGTCGGTAACATGCACACCATGGTTTCTAAGCTCAGCTTTGTTTCTGCTGCGTTGTCTGAACAGTCAAAACAGACGGCCGCTCAAGCCAAAGAGCGTAGTGCGCGTATCCGTTTACAACAAGATGAAATTAATATGGTGGCTACGGCCATCAATGAAATGGCCGCAGCTACACAAGAGATTGCCGGTAACGCAGATCATACCGCTCAAAACTCTGGCGAAGCGGTAACGGCTTGCGTACATGGTTCGAATCAAGTTTCACAAACACAAGGTTCGATTCAAAATCTGGCTCAAGAAGTTCAAGTGGCCACTGATGTTATCCTTGAGCTGGAAGCACACGGTAAACACATCAATACGATTCTGGCGACTATTCAAAACATAGCAGAGCAAACTAACCTGCTAGCATTGAATGCGGCGATTGAAGCGGCGCGTGCTGGTGAGCAAGGTCGTGGCTTTGCGGTGGTTGCCGATGAAGTTCGTGTGCTTAGTCAACGTACACATGCTTCGACAAAAGAAATTCAGCAGATGATCGAAACGTTGCAATCAACGACGGGTAAAGCGGTTGGCATTATGGGTGATAGCCGTATGCTTGCTGGAACCAGCGTAGATGATGCGAACGCCGCTGCAGCAAGTTTGATGCAAATTCATAATTCAGTTGAGCGCATCAGTGACATGGCGACGCAAATTGCCTCGGCCGCTGAAGAGCAAGCTTCTGTGACGTCGGAAATTACTCGCAACACGGAAGGGATCCGCGATGTTTCTAACGATCTTGCACAAGAAGCGCATGAAGCAGCAGCACAAGCATCACAACTTTCTGAGCTTTCGCATCAGTTAGAAAATGAAATTCGTCGCTTTAAGCTGTAAGTTCTAAGCGTAAAAGCCGAGATGTGATTAAAAAAGAGGAACCTAACATGGGTTCCTCTTTTTTTGCTCGTGTCGATCACGGTACTAAACCTTGAAAGAATCCCTTTAAAGGATAATCAAAAAGTTATAGCCACAACGTTCGGACACTTTGCTGTCGATCAAAATGATGAGCGATTTGTGCTTGGAATAATTCCGCGGTGGCAATGGCATCAACTAAAGCGTGGTGTGGAGTGTACGCTGGTAGCCCATAACGCGCCCGCGCTTGCCCTAAACGCACTGATTGTGGTTTTTGCCCTTTTAACTGGTTCCATAAACCTCCATGTAACCGTTGTTGAATTTCCGTTTCCAATTGCAAAGTATCGATCACAGGGAACTCAATGCCTTCACCCAATCGCACTTTTAATGCTTGATTGAGAAAGCTACGTTCAATATGACGGTAATGGACTACAACAATTTTTCCAGATAAGGCCTTCAGTATTGACTCCTGCACTTCTGCCAAATCTGGCGCATCTAAAATATCGTTGTGTGTGATGCCATGGATAACCACCGAATCCTCTTTTAACGCTTGGCGTGGCCGAACTATCCAATGTTTAGAGCGGTTGAGATAGATACGGTTTAAGGTAAAAGGCACCAAGCCAATGGTGATAATGTCATCATGCTGCGCACTTAAACCCGTTGTTTCCAAATCTAAAGCGACAAACTCTATTTCATCGATTGGCGTGCTACCCTTAGCAATCGGCCTTGAATAAAAATCTTTGAGTAATGGATGGTTAACCAACGACTGCTTATTGGCATATTTTGCTACCCAATCGATGCTCGGTTTTTGAAACCATTGTTTAATCATCACTCTCACTTAAAGTTATTGCTGGCTTGATAACGGAATTTCAAGAAATTTTGCGCATTGCTTAGGATTTGAAACGCATCTTTTAAGTTACGTCTTTCAAAATCAGATAGGTTTTCTGGCTCGATATTGTTATCTGGCTCTATTTCTTGTTCAACGTCAGCCGCTTGGTGGCGAATGCGTACCATAGCGATAAACTCCATTGCGTCACGCAGATCTTGCGCCCGTCCTTTGGGTAGAATTCCGGCTTCAATGATGTCATCTAAACGTTCAAACGAGTTGGTAGAACGTGAACCGACAGCCAATGCATGCACACGGATTAAATCCGCTAACGGTGCAGTGCCGCGACGTTTTAAATTGATGGTGTTATTGTGTCGTCCATCTTTTTCCATCACAAAGTCTTTGAAAAACCCCAATGGTGGCGTGCGGTTCAGTGCATTTCGTGCAAGGCATGCAAGAAATCGATTATTTTTGCGTGCTCGCCGTACAATAAACCCATTCAGTTGTTCTGCCCATTTGGTCCTGCCACACACTCCGTATAAGTCAAAAAAGATGGATGCATTCAATAGCGCCTTAGGGTTAGGGTTATCTATCCAATCGGCAAAGCAGGCTTCCCATTCTTTACGAGTCATACGCCACATCGGGTTGCTGGCCATAATGTCCCCCGTACAGTAGCTGTAACCGCATTGATCTAAGCTGTCGCAGACAAATTTGGCGAACGCTTCGAAATAAGCACCATGCTGTGTTTCTTCGTAGCTATCGTCCAAAATTAAAGCGTTATCTTGGTCCGTGACAATTAACTGTTCATCACGGCCCATAGACCCCAAGGCTAAAAAGCAGTATGGAATCGGCGGCGAGCCTAGTAATTCTTCGGCAAGTTCAATGATTCTTTGTTTAAAGCTACGGCCAATCACTGACATCGCCGTGCCGATCATATGTGAGTTTGCATCTTCATTGACTAAACGAACAAAACTGTCTTTGACTTGGTGCGACAGTGTAGCTAACTCTTCAACGCTTTGTTGCTGGAAGATGCGACTGACGAGCAGCAATGAGTTTTGTGATTCGTAGCGAACAATGTCGGTCGCTTCAATGATACCGATCGGCTTTTTTTCTTTGAGTATAGGAAGATGATGAACATTGTACCGAAGCATTTTCAGCATGGCCTCATAGACATAAGCATTATGATCTAATGAGATAACCTCCGTTGTCATCACTTCCGTGACGAGGTGATTAGGATCGATGCCAACGGCTAATACACGCGTGCAGAGATCTCGGTCAGTCAGGATGCCGATTACCGGGCTGTTATCGTCGTCACTCTCTTGCAAAATATCAGGGTCAATCACCAGCAGCGAAGAGATACTCTCTTCCGCCATCTTGATCGCCGCATGTTGAATGGTTTCTGTTTTGTAAACGAAAGGGGCTTCTCGGCTGAGTAAGGTTCGCACTTTCGAGGTGGTGAGATCATTCTGTTCTGTTTTACTCAGTACGGCTTGGCGAAGGCGTGCGTTATCTTGCACTTCAACGAAATCAGCAAAGGAATCATAGTTGTCATATAAATCCTGAAACCTTGCCTCTGGAATACAATAAACCAGCGTATCTTCAATCGCTGTGACCGGAAAACGAACACGGTTATTGGTCAATAGCCCCATTTGACCAAATAAACCGCCTTCGGTTAGGCGGTTGTATAATTCGCCTTTGCGACGGTACACCTCGACGACGCCGCTGCGGATCAAATACAAGTCCTGGATATGATCACCAAAATGAATGATGGGTGTACCTTGTCGAAAATAGGAGATTTCTACGCTCTGCGTCACTTCGATCAGTGTTTCTTCAGGTAGTTCATTGAACGGTGGATACTGAGCAAGGAAGTTCTTGATTTCAATTAATTCTGCTTCCATGGAGGCTTCCTTGTGTTTCGGAGTTCATATTGTGGGATTCTGACGTCGTGAGCCAGCTAAACGATGTAACTGGTCAAAGGGATCAGATCACATCGGTGGCATTGGACATAGGATTCAGAGAGTTATAGTACATGAAAAGAACGTGCTTTGCAGGCAAGAGGGGAAAGTGTACGCGCTTTGAGGTGAATCAAGTGTCATTTCAGTGAATTGAAGATAAAAAAATAGCCGACAAGTGGCGGCTATTGTTGTCTATTTCTTATCATTATCGATTATAGAACCGCTGCAATACCTTTGCACAGTGGGCCCATATTCGATTTCGTCATGCCTGCCACACTGATACGGCCGGAACCGACGATGTAAATTGCCAATTCATCTTTCAGACGAGCAACTTGTTCCTTGTTCAAACCAGAAAAAGAGAACATGCCATTTTGACGTTCAATAAAGCTAAAATCAGCCTTCACACCTTCGGCTTTTAGGGTGGTAACAAACAGCTCACGCATCTCTTGAATACGTTCACGCATTTCCGTCACTTCGTTTTCCCATTCTGCGCGCAGTTCGGCGTTGTTGAGGATATAAGTAACGACCGCAGCACCGTGCGCTGGTGGGTTTGAATAAATAGAACGAATGATCGCTTTGATTTGTGAGAAAGCTGTTTCAGCGACATCTGTTGAGCCAGCAACGATGGTAAACGCACCCACGCGCTCATTGTACAAACCGAAGTTTTTAGAGAATGAGCTCGCCACTAAGATCTCTTTATTGTATTTCGCAAAAGTACGTAGGCCTTGTGCGTCTTCTTCAACACCTTTCGCAAAACCTTGATAAGCAAAGTCAAACAGAGGAAGAAGCCCTTTATCAGCGACTAATTTTGCTAACGTTTCCCACTCTTTATCGGTTGGATCAATGCCAGTTGGGTTGTGGCAGCACCCGTGTAGAAGAACAATATCACCCGCTTGAGCTTGCTCAAGATCGGTAAGCATCGCTGCGAAATCTTTATCTTTCGTTTCGGCATTGTAGTACGAATACTGCGTGGTTTCTAAACCAGCCGCATTAAAAACACCGTGATGGTTTGCCCATGTTGGGTTGCTGATCCACACTTTCACGTCGCCGATTTGACGCTTAATAAATTCACCAGCTACACGCAGTGCACCAGTACCACCCGGCGCTTGCGCCGTTTTTGCGAGCTTTTGCGTCACAATCTCAGATTCATCGCCAAACAGGAGTTTTTGTACCGCGAGCCCATATTCAGCAGTACCTTCAATGGTGAGATAAGATTTGGTCTTTTCAGACTCAAGCAACGCCGCTTCCGCTTTCTTTACTGTCGCAAGAACAGGTGTTTCACCTGCTTCATTTTTGTAGATACCAACACCGAGGTTAATTTTTTCAGTGCGAGGATCTTTTTTAAACTCTTCGGTTAAACCAAGAATAGGGTCGGCCGGAGCTGCGACAACTTTTTCAAACATAATCATCATCCATGTAAAGTGTTAGAAGGGATTTTAGAAACATAAAATT
>NZ_CAWNHY010000268.1:0-20142 GCF_963874335.1 Vibrio sp. V10_P2A27P122
ATTCTATGCAACTGAGGTGATTATTCAACTCTTAATTTTCAAACAATTAAAAAACAATGCATTAACCTAAAATGAAAGCCGATGACAGCAAATAAGTGACATATTCAGCTAGAGAATAACTTATTCGCAAAAGATATGATTATAAAAAATGGCCACATGGATTAAATGTGGCCATTTTTACTTGAAGAATCATCAAGTTAATAGGTATTTTCAGTGATTAAGTTATGTTTATTAAGCAAGCGATACATAGTAGCTCTAGATACACCTAGCTCTTTGGCGGCCATTGATACTTGCCCTGAGTTGGATTCTAGAACCAGTAATAGCGCATCTCGCTCTGAACGCTCACGAATACTTTTTAGGCTGCGCTTACCATCACTGCGTTTTGGTAAGTCGAGTTGCAATTCATCCAACATGACTGAATCGGACATCAGCACCACACGTTTGATCTGATTCATCAGCTCACGAACGTTACCCGGCCAGTGATAACGAGCCAATGAGCGTGTCGCTTCTTCAGTAAAACTGCGCGCCTGCGCGTTAAACTCTTTTGAATACTCCTGCAAGAAGTGGCGTGCCAGTAAAGCGATATCACCCGCCCGCTCTTTTAAGCTCGGGACATTAATACGCAAGACGTTGATATAGTGGTACAGCTCTTCGTTAAAATTGCCATCAATCAGCGCTTTTTCAATATCGGAAGAGTTGGCGGCCAAAATACGCACATCCACCTCTTTGACACCCGTTGAAGTTTCTATCGTTCCTTCTTGCAGGAAGCGCAAGAGGTTAGCTTGTTGGCTTTTAGGTAGCGTGAGAATATCTTTAAGTAGGATCGTCCCACCATCTGCCCGCTCCAATAATGAAGTTTGAGATGAGTCTTCACAACCAATACCGAACAGCTCACATTCAAAGCGGCTCTCCGATAAAGCTCGACAATTCACTGAAATAAAAGGTTTTTGTGCACGAGATGAGGTTTTGTGTACCGCTCTCGCGACCGTCTCTTTGCCCGTTCCATTTTCCCCATAAATGAGGATACTGACATCTGTAGGGCCGATGCGTTTGATCTGATCACGCAAGCGCTTCATGGGAGTGGACTCACCAATTAAACCAATATCCCCTGTTGCTCCATAATGTGGCCATACTTTCTTCTCTAACTTAAGCATTCCAAGTTGGTGTCCAATGGTGCTCAGTAGCTGCGCATCGGGAATCGGCGCCGTAAAAAAGTCGATACAAAAGTTAACAATGAATTGGCAAATCGTATCCGAGCTCAACTGTGATTCGCGAATGAACGCCAACCAACGTACTTGTTTATGGTTGCTGACCAAATTTGCAATGCCATTGAGGCTGAATTCATCATGGCTCAAATCAACAATACCAATGCATGGGCCTGTTTCTGCAAACAAGGCATCCGCTTTACGTAAATCTGCGCATTGTGTACAACGCCAACCAACCTGTTCAAGTACAGATAACCAAGGCTCGTATGTCCCACCAACGACGACAAGCGAACCAGGGACAGAATCCATTCGGAATTGAGTGCCCATCTATTATTCCTTATCTTTAAATTTATATGCAGTGCTACTTTTGGCACATTAAACGGCTGTTACATTAACGAGACTTGGCGCTGTAGTCTGTCTCAATCATAAGACTAGACAACAAATAAGCACTTTGCCATTTAATATAGGGAACTATTTCATAATCCTTTCGAAATTGTTGTCTGTTAGTCCACGCTAGTGAACAAAATTTTTCAAACTAATGCAAAAAAAAACCGCCTATTTAGGCGGTTTATCGGAACGAAAGTAGCAATTACTGCTGTGGGCGCATCGCAGGGAATAGGATAACGTCACGAATCGTATGGGTGTTGGTGAGTAACATCACCAAACGATCAATACCAATGCCTTGACCCGCCGTTGGTGGGAGACCGTGCTCTAACGCAACAACATAATCAGCATCGTAGAACATCGCTTCATCGTCGCCAGCATCTTTGGCATTCACTTGCGCTAAGAAGCGCTCGTCTTGATCTTGAGCATCATTAAGCTCAGAGAAGCCATTGGCGACTTCACGACCACCGATGAAGAACTCAAAACGGTCGGTGAAGAATGGGTTGTTATCGCTACGACGCGCCAATGGTGAAATATCCGCAGGGTATCCAGTGATGAAGGTCGGTTGCATCAACTTAGGTTCGGCCGTTTCACCGAAGATCTCTTCAAGCAGTTGGCCGCAAGTCCAGAAAGGTTCAACGTCTACATGAACCGATTTCGCGATAGATACCATGAGCTCACGGTTTTGCAGATCCTGTTCAGTTAACGCTTGGATTTGAGCGTGCTCTGGGTTGTAGTGTTTGATGGCTTCAAACATACTCATGCGAGCATATTGACCACCAAATTCTACCGTTTCATCACCATAAGGCATTGAAGTCGAACCTAAAACTTCCTGTGCCACAGTGCTTAATAACTCCTCAGTAAAGTCCATCAGATCATTGTAATCTGCGTACGCCATATAGAATTCCATCATAGTAAATTCAGGGTTATGGCGAGGAGAAAGACCTTCGTTACGGAAGTTACGGTTGATTTCAAACACGCGATCAAAGCCACCCACAACTAAACGCTTAAGGTAAAGCTCAGGTGCGATACGCAAGTACATTGGCATGTCGAGCGCATTGTGGTGAGTGATGAATGGACGCGCACTAGCACCGCCAGGGATCACATGCATCATTGGCGTTTCTACTTCCATGAACTGTTTTGAGATCATGAAGTTACGAATTACAGTCATTACTTTAGAGCGAACAATGAACGCATTACGTGAACTTTCATTAACAATCAAATCCACATAACGTTGGCGGTAGCGCATCTCTTGGTCAGTCAAACCATGGAACTTCTCTGGTAACGGACGAAGTGCCTTTGTCAGCAATTCGTACTCTTCCATATTAACGTAAAGATCGCCTTTGCCAGATTTGTGCAACGCACCTTTCACGCCGATGATGTCACCAATGTCTAGACCTTGGTATTTTTCCTTGAGCTCAGTTTGAACCTCTTTTGAAGCATAAGCTTGAATACGACCAGAGGTTTCTTGAATAACAAGGAAAGGGCCACGTTTCGCCATGATACGACCCGCAATCGCCACAACATGGTTTAAGGCTTCTAACTCTTCTTTGCTCTTTTCACCGAATTGCTGTTGAAGATCGCCCGCAAGGCTGTCACGACGAAAGTCATTTGGGTGGCCATTTGCTTTACAGCTCTTACGGATGTGATCCAGCTTGCTGCGACGCTCTGCGATGAGTTTGTTCTCTTCTTGCGCAATTTGCTCTTGATTCATTTCGTTTTGAACAGCATCAGTCATTTTACATGTACCTTATATGTCGGTAAAAAAGCATTAAAGGCCTGATTTCAGGCTTGCTTCAATAAATTTGTCTAAATCACCATCTAATACCGCTTGGGTATTACGGTTTTCAACGCCAGTGCGTAAATCTTTGATTCGGGAGTCATCCAATACATAAGATCGGATTTGGCTTCCCCAGCCAATGTCAGATTTCGCATCTTCATTGGCTTGCTTTTCTGCGTTCTGCTTTTGTAACTCAAGTTCAAACAGTTTTGCACGCAATTGTTTCATCGCTTGGTCTTTGTTTTTATGCTGCGAACGATCGTTTTGGCATTGAACAACGGTATTGGTTGGAATGTGCGTAATACGGACCGCCGATTCGGTGGTGTTAACGTGCTGACCACCCGCTCCCGAAGCGCGATAAACATCGATACGAAGATCGGCTGGGTTGATGTCGATAGCAATATTTTCATCAATCTCAGGATAGATAAACGCAGAGGCAAAAGAGGTATGGCGGCGGCCACTCGAATCAAATGGGGATTTACGAACCAAGCGGTGTACGCCAGTTTCGGTGCGTAACCAGCCATAAGCGTAATCACCGATAATTCGCACGGTTGCGCCTTTTAGGCCAGCAACATCACCTTCAGACACTTCAATCACTTCAGTCTTAAAGCCTTTCGCTTCTGCCCAACGTAAATACATGCGTAGCAGGATTGATGTCCAGTCTTGAGCCTCGGTGCCGCCCGAACCAGACTGCAGATCAATATAGCAATCTGAAGAATCGTGATCGCCAGAAAACATACGACGAAACTCAAGCTGTTCAAGCTTAGTTTCCAGCTCATCCAGTTCAGGGCCAATTTCATCGAAGGTTTCTTGGTCTTCTGCTTCAATAGCCAGTTCCAGTAGCCCTTCCACATCATCCACACCTTGATCCAACTGATCAATGGTATCGACAATGGCTTCGAGCGAAGCGCGTTCTTTACCTAGCGCTTGTGCACGCTCAGGTTCGTTCCAGACGTTGGGTTGCTCGAGTTCTGCATTCACTTCTTCTAAACGCTCTTTCTTAGCGTCGTAGTCAAAGATACCCCCTCAGGATATTTGTGCGCTCTGACACATCCTGAAGACGGTTTTTAATAGGATTGATTTCAAACATGTTTGCTCAACATTTATGAGTAGAATTTAACCGAAGAATTCTACTTAAAAATGTGACGAAGATACAGGAAAAATTCGTTTGATCTCTTGGAATAAAAGCTGGCGCACGCCTAAAAAAAGAGGCTGAACAATCGTGTTCAGCCTCTTTAATGCTTACGGGTAAAAACGCGATTATGCCGCTTCTTTAACCACACTTTGTTGAACGGTAGTTGCAATAAAGAACATGCAAATCATCGCAGCGAGTGTAGGAAGTAACCACCCCATGCCGACCTCAAACAGTGGCAGCATATTGAACGCAGACACATCAACGCCAGCCACTTTTGCCGCGTCGATCAACGCAAAAAGAAAAGAGACAAGTAGCACTACACGGTATGCCACTGCTGGGTTTGGTAGTTTCCCTCTCAAGAAGGTCAACATAATCAAGGCAATCGCGACTGGATAAAGCGCATACAGTGCGGGGATAGAAAGCGTGATCAATTGCGATAAACCAACGTTTGCCACGATAGCGCAAGCAACACCAATAATGATCACCCAAGATTTATACGCAATTGGAGTCAATGTGCAAAAGTAATCTGAACATGCTGAAATCAAACCAATTGCCGTGGTTAGGCAGGCTAGTAGCACGATGACAGAAAGCACGATCTGCCCATAAGGGCCAAACAGCGCTTGCACATATTGGCTAAGCACCGCACCGCCATTTTCTGCACCAAAAGCGACCACAGAGCTTGTCGCACCAAGATAAAACAGTGAAATATAGACAAAAGCTAAACCAACCGCCGCAATGCACGCCGCGCTGATTAAATACTTTGTGGTTGCCGCACGCTCAGTAATGCCTTTGCTACGCAGTGCATCGACAATTAACATCCCAAACATCAGTGCGCCAAACGTATCCATGGTGTTGTAGCCTTCAAGGAAACCTTTCGTCAACGGCTGAGTCAGGTATTCGCCTTGTGCAGTCACCATCTCACCTTGCGGGTCAACAAAAACCGCAACGGCTAAAATAATTAATCCAACAAATAGAGCAGGAGTTAGCACTTTACCAATGATGTCAATGAGCCGACCTTGAGACCAGGCAAAAAACATCGCAACGACAAAAAAGAGAATCGAAAATAGTGTCAAATGCGATTGTTGCGCATCAATGAAAAATGGTTTCACTGCCATTTCATACGCCACAAGGCCGGTACGCGGTGCTGCAAAGGCAGGACCAATGATGATAAAGATCATCACTGCCATGATAGTTGCAGCTTGTTTAGGCAGATCTTTGGTTAAATGCTCCCAAGAACCACCCGCGACAGCAATCGCAATAATCGTCATCAATGGTAAACCGACAGCGGTAATAAGGAAGCCAGTCATGGCTGGCAGTAAATGCTCTCCAGCAAGTTGGCCAGCGATTGGCGGAAAGATGATGTTACCAGCACCCAAGAAAAACGCGAAAAGCATAAAGCCGACCGCGATAATATCTGTTAGTTTTAACGTCTGCTTCACAGATAACCCTTAATTATTATTTGATAAATGTTGTGTATGCATTGTTGATGAGGTTGAAACCGTATCTAAATCTAAAAATTAAGGGCGAATAATGACGAAACACTCAAGACTTCGCAAGCGCAAAGCAAAAAACGCTACATTAATTTATAATATCGGTGAAAAACCAGTTTAAAACTCTAAATGTTAAAAAATAGAAAGAATGATGTGTTGATCATTTTCTCATACACTCTCATAACAGATAGAAGAATAATCCGAACAAATAGATAACAATAGTGGTTATCACTTAATTAGAGCTATATTTTGAAATAATGATGAAAAGTCACACGCCCAAAAATAAGCGTTTCAAATTTAAACAATTTTCCATTGACGGTGGACAAGCGGGAATGCCTGTCAGTACCGATGGGGTTCTATTAGGCGCGTGGGCTTTCACGCACCATCCCAAAACCATTCTCGATATTGGCACCGGTACTGGGTTATTGGCATTAATGTGCGCACAACGTTTTAGCGATACACAAATTACGGCCATCGATATCGATGCCTTTGCCTTTGAAGCGGCCCAATACAACAGTAATGCTTCTTCATGGGGGCAACGCATACAGGTTTTACAAGGTGATATTTTAGAGACCTCTTTTACGCCGTCCTTTGATGCAATTATTTGTAACCCACCCTATTTCAACAGTGGTGAACTGTCTCATGATCCCCAGCGAGCTACTGCTAGGCACACCAATCAACTTGCTCATCACGCTTTATTAGTCAGAGCAAAAAGTCTCCTTAACGATGAGGGGCAAGCTTGTTTTATTTTGCCCGTGTATGAAGGGGAACAATTTATCGAGCAAGCACTCACACTCGGCTGGCAGCTTAAGCGGCGCTGCACTGTACAACCCATAGCACACAAACCCGCTCATCGGCTATTGATTGAACTAAGTTTAGCCTCGGCTTCTGTGATTGATTCATCGTTGGTCATTCACTCATCAAGTGGTTATAGCGAAGCCTTTATTGCCCTAACTCAAGATTTTTATCTCAAGATGTAGAAATAACATGTGATCCTAATCACCAATCCCCCTATAATGTTCGACCTTAATTTTATAGCCAAATAAGCCTAACGGCTTGTGGAGTACTCACTGTGATCAAAACCTTTGCTGACCTCGATCTTGACCCTTGCATCATTGCGGCCATTGAAGATATGGGCTTTGAACGTCCCACCCAAGTTCAAGCTGAAGCGATCCCACAAGCCCTAGATGGTCGAGATATTCTTGCCTCTGCGCCAACGGGAACCGGTAAAACCGCTGCATTTGTTTTACCCGCGCTACAATATCTTTTAGATTTTCCGCGCAAGCGAGCCGGCCCTGCACGCGTCTTGATTCTGACCCCAACTCGTGAATTGGCGATGCAAGTGGCGGATCAAGCTCGTGAACTGGCGAAGAATACTCGCCTCAATACCGTCACCATCACCGGCGGCGTACAATATCAAGAGCACGCCGACATCTTAGCCAAAACGCAAGATATTGTGGTGGCAACGCCTGGTCGCTTGATGGAATACATTGAAGGCGAGCGTTTTGATTGTCGTGCGATTGAATGGCTTATTTTGGATGAAGCTGACCGCATGCTGGACATGGGCTTTGGCCCAATCGTCGATCGTCTCGCTGCGGAATGTCGCTGGCGTAAACAGACCTTGCTTTTCTCTGCAACACTGGAAGGTCATGGTGTGGAAGGTTTTACTGCCGATCTCTTAAAAGAACCAGCAACAATCAATGCCGATCCTTCTCGTCGTGAACGCAAAAAAATCACTCAATGGTATCACCGCGCCGATACCATGGTGCACAAAGTTGAGCTATTGAAGAAAATCCTCACCGAGCAAGCCGAACGTTCTATCGTGTTTATCAAAACTCGTGAGCGCTTAGCTGATTTGCGTACAGAGCTAGAAAAAGCGCAAATTCCTTGTGCTTGGATTCAAGGCGAAATGCCACAAGATCGTCGCAATAACGCCATTACGCGATTCCGTGAAGGCGCAGTCAACGTACTACTGGCAACCGACGTGGCCGCACGCGGTATTGACTTACCTGACGTAAGTCACGTGATCAACTTTGATATGCCACGTTCAGCGGATGTGTACTTACACCGCATAGGCCGTACGGCTCGTGCTGGTAAAAAAGGCAATGCGATCTCTTTGGTTGAAGCCCATGATCAAGTGATGATGGACCGCGTCGCGCGTTATGTCGACGAGGAGATAAAAGAGCGCTTCATTAAAGATATGCGCCCGCAGCACAAAAAGCCGGTATTCAAAAAGAAAAAGAAAACCGATGACAAAAAAGTCAAAGTGGTTTCGAAGAAGAAGAAAGCGAACAAAAAGAAAAAATAGTGTTCCAATACCACCTATAAAAAAATGCCGATACTGAAATATCGGCATTTTTTATCTTTAACGTTTGAAGAGAGTATCACTCTCTTCAAAATCACCAAGGTTTAATGTTCGCGTGTCGCACGGAACTCCACTTCAGGAAAACGCTCTTTGGCCAGATTCAAATTGACCATAGTCGGCGCGATGTAAGTCAGGTTATCCCCACCATCCAGTGCGATGTTACTTTGGTTTTTGCGCTTAAACTCTTCGAATTTTTTATCATCTGCGCACTCAATCCAACGTGCTGTTGCAACGTTAACACCTTCGTAAATTGCCTCGACGTTGTATTCAGATTTTAAACGAGACACCACCACATCAAACTGCAGCACACCCACTGCACCCACAATCAAATCGTTATTTTGTAGTGGGCGGAAGACTTGAACCGCTCCCTCTTCCGACAACTGCACTAAACCTTTAAGCAGTTGCTTCTGCTTCAGTGGATCGCGCAAGCGAATACGACGGAACAGCTCAGGAGCAAAGTTAGGAATACCTGAGAATTTCAACGATTCACCTTGAGTAAAGGTATCACCAATCTGAATTGTTCCATGGTTATGCAAACCGATAATATCGCCAGCATAAGCATTTTCAGCACGAGAGCGATCGCCCGCCATAAAGGTAACCGCATCAGAAATACTCACTTGCTTACCAATACGCACGTGGTTCATTTTCATGCCTTGGGTATAAGTACCCGACACAATACGCATAAACGCAATACGATCGCGGTGTTTAGGATCCATGTTCGCTTGGATTTTAAACACAAAGCCTGAGAATTTCTCTTCCGTGGCTTCAACAATACGCTCATTAGCTTGACGTGGCATCGGCGCCGGAGCCCACTCAGTTAAACCATGCAGCATATGGTCCACACCAAAGTTACCTAATGCCGTTCCGAAGAACACAGGGGTCAACTCACCTTTTAAAAACAGCTCTTGATCAAATTCATGAGAAGCACCCAATACCAATTCAAGCTCATCACGCAGCTGAGCGGCAAGGTCATCACCCACGGCCTTATCCAGATCAGGGTTGTTGAGGCCCTTAACAATGCGCTCTTCTTGAATAGTGTGGCCTTGGCCGGTCGCGTACAGAATCGTCTCATCACGGTGAATGTGGTACACGCCTTTAAACTCTTTACCACAACCCACTGGCCATGAAATCGGGGCGCAGGCAATCTTCAGCTCATTCTCCACTTCATCAAGCAATTCCATTGGGTCGCGGATCTCACGGTCCAATTTGTTCATGAAGGTTACAATCGGTGTATCACGTAAGCGAGTCACTTCCATCAGCTTACGAGTACGATCTTCAACACCTTTTGCTGCATCAATCACCATTAAGCACGAGTCAACCGCCGTCAATGTGCGGTAAGTATCTTCCGAGAAGTCTTCGTGCCCTGGAGTATCGAGCAAGTTAACCAAACAATGATTGTAAGGAAATTGCATCACAGAGGTCGTGACCGAAATACCACGCTCTTTTTCCATTTCCATCCAATCTGATTTAGCATGCTGGTTAGAGCCGCGCCCTTTTACCGTTCCCGCTTTTTGAATGGCATTCCCGAATAGCAGAACTTTTTCAGTAATGGTGGTTTTACCCG
The DNA here is from genome assembly GCF_963874335.1 of Vibrio sp. V10_P2A27P122. Lineage (NCBI taxonomy): Bacteria > Pseudomonadati > Pseudomonadota > Gammaproteobacteria > Vibrionales > Vibrionaceae > Vibrio > Vibrio sp. V10_P2A27P122. The sequence continues at coordinate 9,924 of NZ_CAWNHY010000268.1, forward strand.
CATCCGGGTGCGAAATAATAGCGAAGGTTCTACGTTTAGAAACTTCACTCAAAAAAGGAGTATTTGACATGAAACAGGTCTTCTCAATATGCTGATATAAGGGAGAGCCGAAGCGCTTACGCTGATCAGCAGTTCGATTCAAATTTGCGCGGTATTCTCCCCTATATTTGATCTAGGAGCAACTTTCGTCGCTATACAAATCAACAAGAGAATGACGACCTTTCTATTTGTAATTAAATTATCAATAAATATGAGCTATAACTAAAAAGGGCGAAGAGAATAAGCGAGTATTATGCTGATAACCAAACAAAGAAATTCTCTGGCATTTAAACAAGCCAAAACAGTGTTCCTAGTCTCGGTGATCCTTGGGATAGGCTTTAGTTTGTATCATACTTTGCTCGACCTACACCATGAGCAAGCTCGCATTGAAGATCACTACCGTTTTAAACTGCTGCAAAATTATTCAAATGCCAGCCAGGCTGCTTATCACCTCAACAACTTATTAGCCAATCAAGTCGTCTCTAGTCTAATGGTTGATAATGCCATTTATCATGTTGAAATTATTGATGATTTTGGCGATACGCTGGCAAAAAAAAGCAGAGAGATTCCAGCACAGACGGCTTTTATTCGGCTCTTATCGAATTATCTGACACCTGAAATACCCATCTTTAAAACTGACTTGCATCAACCCAATTCGAGTGTGGTGGTAGGTAGCTTAAGTTTTTCCGTCAACGGCTCTTCCATTGCCAAAGAATTTATTGCAAAAACCACACGAGTATTGCTGTTTGATCTCTTTCGAAATGTGTTGCTGACTTCGATCCTTTTAGTCTTTTTTTACTACAAGCTGTCAAAACCCATCACCACGTTAATTTCGTGGGTTCGCTCATTGCAAAACAATCAACGTCCAACACAGCCGCCATTACAACAGCAAAAAAATGAGCTCAGTGAGTTAGCCGGTACTTTCTATACTTTATGGAAAGAGCGAGAGCTCGCGGATGCTAAACTTAACCAATTAGCCTACTACGACACGTTAACTGGCCTTGCTAATCGCAGCTTGCTGCTACAACTGCTCACTGATGCGATTGATAACAGTATTCGCACCCACACTTCTGGTGTGTTGTTTTACCTTGATCTCGACCGTTTCAAAACGATCAATGATTCACTTGGACACACAACGGGGGATCATTTAATCAAAGCTATCGCCATGCGTATGGATGGCTGGCTTAAACATGATTACACCGCCGCACGCATCGGTGGCGATGAGTTTGCGGTGTTGATTCCTCATCTCTCTCGCCAACAAGCAGAGAAGGTAGCTCAGCAGCTTCTGGCTCTGATTTCCAACCCTTACTCGATTGATGACCACCAGCTTTATTGCACTGTGAGTATTGGTATCTCGATTTTTCCGTCAGTGGGCAAAACCAATATCGATGTCCTTAGACAAGCCGATACAGCGCTTTACCGCGCAAAAGCGAATGGACGCAATAAATACATGTTTTATGAGCCAGAAATGCAGGCTCAAGTCGAATCGTTTCTGGAAATTGAAAAAGGCCTCCATGAAGCCCTCAATACCCAACAGTTAGAACTTTATTACCAACCTCAAGTCGATGAGCGGCACAATATTGTCGGTGTGGAAGCCTTGATCCGCTGGAACCACCCAACCAAAGGTGTATTGCCACCGGGTGTGTTTATGACCATAGCAGAAGAAACGGGGCAAATTATTCCGATTGGAAACTGGATATTAGAGCAAGCGTGCTATCAATACGCCGCTTGGAAGCGCCAAGGAGTATTACCGCCCCATTTTCGCCGTTTAGCCATCAACATCAGTCCGTTGCAGTTTTCTCAAGATTCTTTTGTTGAACACATTAACCATGCAATGCAACAAGCAGGTATTACTGGTGAACATCTTGAGTTGGAGATTACGGAAGGGCTATTACTGGAAAATGTCGAAAGTGCGATTCAAAAAATGGTGCAACTTAAAAAAAGTAAGCTGAGCATCTCGATTGATGATTTTGGCACTGGTTATTCATCACTGCGTTACCTCAAACTTTTATCGGTGGATGTGCTCAAAATCGATCGTTCTTTTGTCACTCAATTGCATTTAGATGAGAGTGACCAAGCAATTGTGGATACGATTATTATGATTGCGAAACGTTTAAATTTGGAGGTAATAGCCGAAGGTGTGGAAGAGTGCCAAGAACTCGAAACTCTCAAACAATTGGGTTGTGATCAGTTCCAAGGTTACTTATTTGATAAGCCGTTAACCGCTAAGGAAGTCGTCAAGCGTTTTGCAAGCCCATGCTATCAACTCAATGAACATCAAAAAGATAAGGCGCACCAGAAATAGTTCCGAGACGCCTGACCATGAAAAAACCTGAGTTTGCAAACGATCTGCTGATGGAAAATAAGCTACAAAAAATAGTAGCTCATGATGATCGCATCTTCTGATCCTTTCGGAGTGGGATAGTAGTTCACTCGACGATCGAGCTCATTAAAACCCAGCGATTCGTACAAGCTATAAGCGCGGATGTTACTTTCGCGAACTTCAAGCCACGCACTTTCAGCTTGCGCTTTTTCACAGTAAGTTAAGAAAAACTCCATCAACAATTTTCCGTAACCCTTACCTTGCTGCTGCGGATCCACAGCGATATTCAACAAGGTCACCTCTCCAACAATATTCTGTGCATAGAAATAACCGACAACTTTGCCATCAACCAACATAGCATGGTGGCATGCACCACGACTCGCCAAGTCGCGTACGAGTGATTCAGCCCAAGGGTAACTGTGGGCTTGCTGCTCAATGGACCAAATAGCATCAAGATAAGGAAGTGATAAAGGCACAACATCAATATTCATAGTTTTATGACTCATAAGAACAAATTTGCTGCCACAACGCCCGGCGCAGCTCGGTATTGCCATCTATCTCAACTAGCGGCGGTGACGTTAACACTTTCTGAGCCAACGGGCTTTCTCTCTTTTCACAGCCTGAAAACCACAACCATTCAATGCTGAAGCCTGTTAGTTGGCTAAGAGAGTGAGGCTCAAGATGACACGCCTGACTGATTTCGAGCCCCATACTTTTCAATACTCTTGAAAACAGCAATAGAGCACCTTGTTGCGGGTATTGGGGGGAAACGAGTAATAATCGGCACGTGCTCGGCAGCGTCACCGGATCAGGTTGATAGCCAGCCAGCCGCTGTGGGTGGATAAGCTCCCAACGCTGGATGCCCATTTCTTGTAAATATTGATTTTCGTGATGTGACATCTGTTTATGACCTCATTGAACATCGCAATCCTAACAAATCAGCGCCAAGACAGAAACCGTTAATCATCCAATGACCCAAGAGCTATGCCCAAACAACTTGAAGTTGCAGATAGGCGGCAAGTGAATTCATCCGTATGAGCCTAGATAAACAAGGTGATTGGGGTGAGCGAATATAGCCAACACCACGGCAGCTTCAAATGAGAAGGGCATAAAAGTAAACAGGGAGCTCTGGGCTCCCTGTTTTGAATAGAAATACGGTGATTAAAGTTCGTTGAACTCTGGGCAATACTCAATTAAACCCGCTCGCCCGCTCAATTCGCCGTCGACTAATGCAACGATCTGAAACGCGCCAACTGGAACATCCCAACGACAACGAAAATCAAATTTCGCCGCCTCTTTAAAGCCAAAGCGTTGATAATAATCCGGGTCACCCAAAACCACACAAGCTGGATAATCGAACTCAGCCAAACAGATTAACCCCTCTTTTACCAACGAGGCGGCGACACCTTGATTTCGCCACTCTTTTTTCACGGCCAACGGTGCAAGCCCTTGCCAATTTAAGTCTTCACCATTGAGTAAGACTGGGCTAAACATCACATGACCAACGACTTCGCCGTCATCATCACAAGCCACCAAAGAGAGTGTCAAATGGCTGTTTTCCCTTAATGTCATGACCAAATTAGCTTCAGCATCTGTCTCAAAGGCTGATTTTAATAAGCGGTCAATCGCTAAGATATCCGCTGGCGCTTCAGTTCGAATAAGCATTCATTACCTCATTTTGTGTCACTGGCGATTGTACGCCCTTATGCACAAAATCTGCTAGCTGATTTATTAACATCTGGAACGGTTTTGGTAAAAGCTCTAGGTCAACACTGTCCATCAGATTCTTCACCTCTAACCCCAGTTCGGTATCCCCTTCAATGGAGAGTCGACGTTGAAAGAACAGCGTATCAGGATCTTCTTTTCGACCAGCAATCAACACCATATCATTTAGGTTACCGCTAAAGCTGACATCTTCCACTTCCGTCTTATCAGACACAACAAGTTGTTCCGCTTGATAGCTGATATACCAATTCAAATTCAAATCACGAATTGAAACCTTTAACCATTTTCCATCAAGAAATTCAAAGTCACCTTCTTGCAAAGCCTCATGAAATATAGTTTTCAACCCTTCTAGCAAGGCTTTTTTTTGTACAACTTGCGGTAAGAAGTGGACTGGGGATCGCAAAATTGAAGCGGCGTTTTGAACTAGTTGAGTACGAATCTTGTGAATCACGAGCGTTATCCGTTACTTTGTAATGCAATAGTACCTAATCATAATGGATGTGGGGGTGCAAATTCCTGTGATGCATCAAAAAACGTACATTGTTTGAGAACCTTTTCTAGCTTAGTAATCAAAGTTATAGTTAATGTGTTACTTACGTTGTAACATCCTCATGAATATAAGTGCTCTGGAGAGTGGTAGTAGCTTGATGCCTTCGCAACATTTACAACATTGGTTTGCAAAAATCACGTCGAACAGTCCGTTCTTTTTTGCCATCTTGAACGACCAACATAACTATGTGATGGTCAATGAACGTTATTGTGATATTGCAGGGCTGAGCACAACCGAATTGGTTGGAATGAATGACTCACAAATTCTGGGTGAGCATTTCTACCGCCATCTCAAACCTTATTATGAACGGGCATTTCAAGGAGAAACGCTTGAGACCGAACTGACGCTTCACGAGATCGATTTAGAAACGAGTTTGCATTTCTCTTTATCACCTATCATGGGTGATAAAAAAGTCGAAAATATTGTGTTTCACGCCATCGACACCTCCGAAAAACAGATCCTCATTCGCTCATTAGAAGAGTCGGAAAATAAGTTTTCAACCTTGACTAGCTTGCTTCCTGATGGATTGTTGCTGGTCGATGACGACTGCATTATCTCTGCTAACCCCGCATCGGCTCGTTTACTCGGTTTTGAAAATACCTCAGAGCTTCTTGGTGAAGAGTTATCGCGCTTGTTTGTCGATGAAAAAAGTAAAACCGTATTCAGCTCTCCACTTAGTTTATTACTCGCAGGGGCACCATTGGTCTGCCTCACTGGGCCAAAGTGTGGCTTTGAACGTAAAGTTCAACTGCACGCTGGAGCCACCGTCGTGCTGGGCAACAGCTCACAACTGATTTTGATTCAAGATGCAGAAGATGCACCTAAGCAGTTGTCTTCGACTATGCATGCCGATATCCACATTGACTCGCTGACTAACTTGTATAACCGTTTTGGTTTCACTAAACGTTTAGAACAGTTCATTCAAAATGAAACACCCCTTGTGATGCTCTATTTAGACATTGATAACTTCAAAAACATCAATGACTCTTTAGGCCATCATATTGGCGATAAAGTCATTAAAGAGGTCTCAGCACGGCTGAAACGTTTACTACCGCAACAAGCGATTGTGGGCCACCTTGGCGGCGATGAATTTGGACTAATACTGCCTGATCCTGAAAATAGTCGCGCCGCTGAAATGTTGGCTGAACGCATCATTTCTTTGATTAACCAACCGTTTGATCTGCACCATTTCAGTAAACGCTTAGCCTGCTCCATAGGTAGTGTCGCCTACCCTGGTGACGGTAGCGATGCACGCGTATTGTTGCAAAATGCCGATACGGCGATGTATGAAGCCAAAGATCGTGGTAGAAACCGTCTGATTAAGTTCAACGATCAAATGAACAAAGAAGCGCGCATGCGCTTATGGCTTGAAATTGAACTGCAAAAAGCGCTGCAACAAAATGGCCTTGAAGTGTGGTATCAACCGAAAGTAAATGCTCGCGACTTCAGCATCAATGGTGCGGAAGCTTTGGTGCGCTGGAAACACCCTGTGGAAGGGTATATCAACCCCGGCGCTTTTATCCCTGTCGCGGAAAAAGCTGGGCTGATTGAACATTTAGGCCGAGTGGTGATGCGTGATGTCTTCTCGACCGTAAAACGCTGGAAGCTGCAAGGTATTTTACCTGGTCGCGTGGCGATCAATTTATCGCCCGAACAGTTTTGTAACCCGAAGTTGATTGATTATATGGAAAAACTGCTTCGCACCACGGAGCTTGATCCAAACTGCATCACATTTGAACTGACCGAAAGTGCCGTCATGAGCGACAGCGAACACACCTTGCAAATGTTGAACGCGATCAAAAAACTGGGCTTTTCTCTGTCCATTGACGACTTTGGTACGGGGTATTCCTCGCTCTCTTACCTCGCTCGCTTCCCGATTGATGAACTTAAAATTGACCGCGCTTTTATAACGGATATCGATACGCTTCCTAAACAAATCACCGTCATTGAAAACATCATCAATTTAGGAAAATCACTCAACTTAACGGTCGTTGCCGAAGGTGTGGAAACTCAACAACAAGCCACGCTACTCTCTAATCTCAACTGTAACTCAATTCAAGGCTTCCATTTTTATCGGCCACAACCGAGGCAGGAAGTAGAAGAGTTATTCGTTCAAAATCGTCGTCATCGTTCTACTCCCAAATAAGTAAATCTCGTTTATTCGCCCCAAACCTGCCTTACATCAAATTTGCTATTCATAATGCTTCATAAAATACCACTACTTTCCCTTAGATATCGTACGGATCAATGGAACTTTTATGTCCTGCAGGTAACCTGCCTGCTCTAAAAACAGCGATCGATTGTGGTGCAGATGCGGTTTATATCGGCTTCAAAGATGATACTAATGCTCGCCACTTTGCTGGCCTTAATTTCGCAGGTAAGAAGTTAGATAAAGCGGTGCAATATGTTCATGATCACCATAAAAAAATTCATGTCGCGTTAAATACCTTCGCCCACCCTAATGGCTTCGAGCGTTGGACTCACGCCGTCGATAATGCCGCTAGTTTAGGCGTGGATGCGTTGATCATCGCCGATATCGCGGTATTGGATTATGCCGCTAACCGATACCCAGATCTGGAATTGCATCTTTCTGTACAAGCCTCCGCCACCAACGTCGCCGCTATCGAGTTTTATAAGCAGAATTTCAATATTAAGCGGGTGGTGTTACCGCGAGTGCTATCAATCCATCAAGTCAAACAGCTCTCACGTAATATGATGAGTGACGTCGAGCTTGAAGTATTTGCCTTTGGCAGCTTATGTATTATGTCTGAAGGGCGCTGTTATCTCTCTTCCTATATGACGGGAGAATCACCCAATACTGTCGGAGCCTGTTCGCCCGCGAAGTACGTCCGCTGGCAAGAAACGGACTCAGGTTTGGAATCTCGCTTAAACGAAATTTTGATTGATAAATACGCAGCCGGAGAAAATGCAGGCTACCCAACATTGTGCAAAGGTCGTTTTGAAGCGCAGATCGATGGGCAACCTAAACGCTACCACGCACTGGAAGAACCAACCAGTTTAAATACGTTATCACTATTACCAGAACTGTTTGCAGCCAACGTTGCTTCCGTCAAAATTGAAGGTCGCCAACGTAGCCCTGCATATGTGGAGCAAGTGACTAAAACCTGGCGAGCGGCGATTGATCACTACCAAGCAAATCCACAAGCCTACCAAGTAGAAACGGCTTGGAATACCGCCTTAGCCAACGTTTCTGAAGGCACGCAAACGACACTCGGCGCGTACCATCGCCAATGGCAATAAGAGAATGGAGAAGAGAATGGAGAAGAGAATGAAATATGCGCTGGGTCCTTTACTCTATTTCTGGCCCAAACAAGAGGTAGAAAGTTTTTATCAACAGGCAATCAATAGCCCTGCTGATGTGATCTATTTGGGTGAATCGGTCTGCTCCAAGCGACGTGAGATAAAACCACAACACTGGTTTGAGATCGCCAAAGCGCTTTCACAAGCGGGTAAACAGGTTGTGATCTCAACCATGGCGCTACTGGAAGCGCCGAGCGAAATCAATGTGATGAAAAAGTATATTGAGAATGGCGATTTTGCGATTGAAGCCAATGACGTTTCGGCGATTCAACTCGCCAGTGAAAAACGCCTTCCTTTTGTGGTTGGGCCCGCCGTGAATGCTTACAACGCGCGCACACTGCAACTGTTCCTAAAGCAAGGGATGATCCGTTGGTGCATGCCTGTTGAACTCTCCCGTGATTGGCTAATCAATGTATTGCAACAATGTGATGAGCTTGGTATCAAAAATCAGTTTGAAGTAGAAGTTTTTAGCCACGGATACCTGCCACTGGCTTACTCCGCACGCTGCTTTACCGCACGGGCTGAAAATCGCGCGAAGGATGAATGTGAGACTTGCTGTATCAAGTATCCAACCGGAATTCAGGTTCACAGCCAAGAAGGTCAAGCGGTATTTAACCTCAACGGTATCCAAACCCAGTCGGGCTATTGCTATAACCTTGCTAATGATTTACCAAGCATGGCGGGATTGGTCGATGTCGTTCGTTTAAGCCCACTAGGCCTTGAGACATTCGAACATCTGTCGCAGTTCAAGGCCAATGAAAAAGGAGAGCATCCCTCCCCTTTAACCAATCACCAATGTAACGGCTATTGGCACCAATTACCGGGCCTAGCGATTCAACAAAGCTGAGCGTAGCCTCCCCCTAGAGAGAAGGGGGAGGCTCTTGTTAAGCGAACACGGTTTGCTTCGCGTTATCACAAGGTAGTGCACGCAAATCTCGCCACAACATCAAACCCACCACCAAACTTAACGCAATATTGGAAATGGGGAAGGCAATCCACACACCAGTCACACCATATAACTTAGGTAACAAATACAAGAACGGTAGTTGGATCGCCATATTACCAATGGTGACAAACATCGCCTTACCGCCGCGATTGGTCGCTTGATAAAAGGCGGCGGCGACAACTAAAAATCCATCCAAAAACAACGCAAACATATGCAGTTTTAAGCCCAGTACAGCGCTTGCCATCAATTGCGGGTCAGTTGAATTGAAGACCGCAACAACCTGAGTGGAAAACAAGTTCAGCAGCACCACAAAACCCAGCCCGCCAAGCACAGCAATGCTCATTGCAATTTTGAGCAGTTTTCTAATATGAAGATAGTTTTTGGCACCATAATTGAAGCTAACTAACGGCTGCATACCATTCGCGATGCCCTCTGCCGTTAAGTAATAAACCGTGACGATATAGCCTAATATCGCGTATGCCCCAACAAGTACCGCGCTGCCATAGTGAGCAAATAGGCTGTTGTGCACCGCCACCATCATCGAACCGTAGGCATACATAAAAAAGCTTGAAGTACCAATCGCAACAATCTTAGGTAACAACGACCATTGCACCCTCATCACCGAGAGTGACAGCTGCAACTTGGCTCGCGTCGAAAAGAAATAGCCTATGCCCAATACAGTCACACTTAATTGTGCGAGTGCCGTTGCTATGGCGGCACCAGTAAGTTCCCAATGTAAAACGGCAATAAACAGATAATCAAAGAGAATATTGATTATCGCACCACTCACCATCAGCAATGTGGCTAAATTAGGGCTGTCGTCGTTTCGTAACAAGAAAGGCATCGCAATAGAGCCAAGCGTAAAGACACAAGCGATCACTAATACCTGCAAATATTGCAAGCCAAGTTCGTAGACTCGTCCTTCAACGCCTTGCCACGCAATGAAATCGTCCGCAAGAAACCATAGAATTGTCGCCACCACGGGAGCTAGCATCACAAGCAACAATAGGCCAGTAGCAAGCACTTGCTTGGCTGCCGCCATGTTCCCTTCACCTTGCTTGATCGAAGCCAGAGCACCAGTTCCAACGCCCACCAACATGCCAAGCCCTAAAATAAAGCCAATAATAGGCCACGCAACGTTAATGCCCGCCAATCCCTCAGCACCAACATAATGACCAATAAAAATACCATCCACCACTTGATACAAGCCATTGACTAACATAGCTGCCACGGTCGGAATGGTATAGCGCCAAAATTGGCGGTAAATTGAATTTTTCATAACAGACACCATAGTTAGCAGAGCTAACTATATAAG
>NZ_CAWNHY010000269.1:0-19956 GCF_963874335.1 Vibrio sp. V10_P2A27P122
TTCTTAACCAATGTATATGCGATGAAAAACCAGAACGTTGATAAAAAGATTGCGCTCCTTGGTTAAAATCCCACACTTCGACAAATACTTGGGTAATACCGTACTCTTTTAATGTCTGTTCCATTTTTTGAAACAGCTGCTGTGCGATATGCTGCTGACGATATTGTGGCTCAACGTAAAGCTCATCAATACTGCCCATTGGTACCGCTTTGCTCACGCTTGAAATTAACTCGCAAAAGTGACCCGATATAAATCCCACAATTTGACTGTCTATTTTGGCAACGTAAACCAAACATTCCGGATCATCTAAATAACGAGCAATACTTTTTTCTTGTTCAATCTCTTCTGCTGTTTTGAAATGCTCAGGGCAAGCAAGGTGATGCTCATGATGAAGGTCATACATCAACTGATTCAGTTGCGGTAAATCACGATCACAAGCAGGAGTTATGATAACTAACGACATATTTCGCGCTCTGAATGAATAAAGCTTTGGCCGTGATTCTATAAGATAGTGATTAAAAAATATATCTTCATGCGTAGTGTTTTTGGTCGATTGAGCGCTAATCTCGTCTTAGAACTAAGACAGATGAACTAAGAGAAACAAATAAAATGCGGATTGCAAATTGGCAATAAAAACGCCTCATTCATCTGAGGCGCCTCAATTAATCGTCAACTATAGGTAGCCGCTAGTGATGGAGCGCTTTTTCTAACTCACTCAAGCTCATTGGGTCATCAATTGTTGAAGGGACAGCATACTCTTCGCCATCGGCAATTTGTCGAATGACGCGACGCAGAATTTTACCAGAGCGCGTTTTGGGTAAACGATCAACAATTAACGCATGCTTAAAGCACGCTACCGCACCAATTTCACTGCGCACTTTGTTAACAAGTTCTTGTTCCAACTCGCGCTCATCCACCTTAACGCCATCTTTGAGTACCACCAACCCTAGCGGCAACTGCCCTTTCAGCTCGTCATACACTCCGACGACAGCACATTCGGCAACCGCAGGATGAGCACCGACGATTTCTTCCATCTCCCCCGTAGATAAACGATGGCCTGCAACGTTTATCACATCATCAATTCGCCCCATGATGAAGAGATAACCCTCTTCATCCAAATAGCCACCATCACCAGAAACATAGTAACCGTCAAATTGAGCAAGGTAACCGGACTCAAATCGTTCGTGATCTCGCCATACCGTCGCTAAACAACTTGGTGGTAAGGGGCGTTTCAACGCCACAAACCCTTGTTGATGGGCAGGCATCACTTCACCTAGCTCATTGAGAATCTCAACCTGATAGCCGGGGATCGGTTTCGTTGCTGACCCCGCTTTAATTGGCATAGACTCAAGCCCTATCGGATTTCCAGCAATCGCCCAACCAGTTTCGGTTTGCCACCAATGGTCAACTACTGGCTTTTGAGTGTGCTGTTCTACCCATTCAAGTGTCGGCGGGTCAAGACGCTCTCCGGCCATAAAAATAGTGGTTAAAGTGGATAAATCATAATGTTTGAGTAGATCGCCATTGGGATCTTCTTTTTTGATGGCGCGAAAGGCGGTAGGCGCAGAAAAAAGCACGTCCACCTTATACTCTTGGCACACTCGCCAAAATGCAGCCGGATCCGGTGTGCGCACTGGTTTACCTTCATACAAAATAGTGGTGCAACCGTGAATCAAGGGCGCATAAACAATGTAAGAGTGACCGACTACCCACCCCACGTCCGACGCAGCCCAAAAAACACCTTGTTGAGGCATATTGTAGATGGTTGACATGGAGTACTTCATCGCAACCGCATGACCACCGTTGTCGCGCACCACCCCTTTGGGTTTGCCTGTTGTACCTGATGTGTAAAGAATATAAAGCGGATCGGTCGCCAAAACCGGCACACAATCATGCGGCGGCGCTTCTTTAACGGCTCGATTCCACTCTAGATCTCGCTCATTATTTAAGTCAGCCACATGCTCCGAGCGTTGTAACACCACCACTTTTTCCGGCTTCCATTTGCTGTCTAAAATGGCACGGTCAACTAAGGGTTTGTAGGGTAAAATCTTATTGATTTCGATACCGCAAGATGCCGTCATGATCACTTTCGGTTCAGCATCTTCAATACGCACCGCTAATTCATTGGGTGCAAAACCGCCAAAAACGACAGAGTGAATCGCGCCAAGCCGTGCACAAGCGAGCATCGCCATCACTGCTTCCGGGATCATTGGCATATAAATGATCACCCGATCGCCTTTAGCAACACCTTGCATTGCCAACATTCCCGCCACTTTCGCTACCTGATCTCGTAATTGCGTATAGCTGTATTGACGCTTTCTTCCGGTTACTGGGGAATCATAAATCAGCGCGGTTTGCTCACCTCGCCCCTGCTCACAATGGAAATCTAACGCCAACCAACAGGTATTGAGTACACCATCGGTAAACCAGCGTTCAATGCCATGCTCATCTTTTTGTAAGATAGTTTGGGGAAACTCAAACCACTCAATCTGCCGAGCTTGAGCCTGCCAAAATGATTCAGGTTCAGATTGAGCCCATTGATATTCCTTTAAATATGCCGACATAACATTTCCCTTAACATGATTTGAGGCTTAACGATGAACTCGCACCCAACCTTCCATTAACACCCGCGCGCTGCGGCTCATACTGGCTTTCTCTATTCCCCAATGACCCTCTCGTAAAACGGCTTTAGCGCCCACTTTCAGCGTACCGGATGGATGACCAAAAGTGACCGATTCTTTTGCTCCACCGCCCGCCAACATATTCACTAACGTTCCAGGGACACTGGCCGCTGAAGCGATGGCCACGGCGGCCGTTCCCATCATCGCATGATGCAGTTTTCCCATAGACAGCGCGCGCACCACAATATCGACATCGTTCGCCGATACCGCTTTATCACTGGATGACAAATAGGATTGCGCTTTTGCTACAAACGCTACTTTAGGCGTATGTTGGCGCAGTTGGGCTTGTTCAATATGCTCAATCAAACCCATTTTCACAGCGCCATAAGCGCGAATCGATTCAAACATCGCCAAGGCATGATCATCATTGTTGATCGCCTCTTGCAGCTCAGTACCTTGATAACCGATGTCGTGTGCATCGATAAAAATCGTCGGAATGCCCGCATTAATGAGCGTTGCATTCAAGGTTCCCATGCCGGGGATTTGCAGTTGGTCGAGCACATTTCCGGTTGGGAACATCACACCGCTATCATCGGCAGGATCGAGAAAATCAACCGCAATTTCGGCGGCGGGAAAAGTCACCCCATCAAGTTCGAAATCACCACACTCTTGCACTTCACCCTGTTCAATTGGCACATGAATAAGAATGGTTTTGCCAATGTTGGCTTGCCAAACGCGAACCGTCACTACACCGTTATTAGGGATCCGTTCTGGGTCGATAAAACCGCTGTGAATCGCAAATGGCCCTACTGCCGCAGAAAGGTTACCGCAGTTGCCGCTCCAATCTACGAACGCTTTGTCTATCGAAACTTGGCCGAATAGATAATCGACATCGTGATCGGCTTGCTCACTTTTGGAGAGAATCACGGCTTTGCTGGTGCTAGAACTTGCGCCGCCCATGCCATCAATTTGTTTGCCATAAGGATCGGGGCTACCAATGACACGCAACAGCAGTTGATCTCGCGCCTCTCCCGCTTGCTGAGCCTCTTTGGGTAAATCTTCAAGCCGAAAAAACACGCCCTTACTGGTGCCGCCGCGCATATACATCGCCGGAATTTTTAATGAGTTACTCACCTGATACTCCTTTATCCTTAGCGTCATTGAGCCAGAAAATCTTGCGCAAAACGCTGCAATACGCCACCAGCCTGATACACACTGACTTCATCAGCCGTGTCTAAACGACAGGTCACCGTAACCTTCTGCTGTTCGCCCTTATTTGCGCCTTGCGTACGCGTGATCACCAAGGTTAAGTCGACGCTCGGCTTAATATCTCCCACCACATCATAAAGCTCAGTACCATCGAGTTGCAGTGTGTGGCGGTCTGTTCCCGTTTTAAATTGCAGTGGCAGAACACCCATCCCGACTAAATTCGTGCGATGGATCCGTTCAAACCCCTCGGCAACAATGGCTTCAACTCCCGCCAAACGTACACCTTTCGCCGCCCAATCACGTGACGAACCTTGCCCATAATCGGCCCCAGCAATAATGATCAATGGCTGCTTACGATCCATATAAGTCTCTATCACTTCCCACATGCGGGTAACCAAGCCTTCAGGTTCAATACGCGCCAACGAGCCTTGCTTTACTTTGCCCTCCTCTTGCACCATCTCATTGAACAGTTTGGGGTTAGCAAAAGTGGCGCGTTGCGCGGTCAGATGGTCACCACGATGCGTGGCATAGGAGTTAAAATCTTGCTCCGGAACGCCCATTTTGAGCAAATATTCCCCAGCGGCACTGGTCGCTAAAATAGCGTTCGATGGCGATAAATGATCCGTAGTGATGTTGTCACCTAAAATCGCCAAAGGTCGCATGGCTGACAACCGACGTTCACCCGCTAACGCACCTTCCCAATAAGGCGGACGACGGATATAAGTGCTCATGGGGCGCCAATCATAAAGTGGCTTTTGTTTGACCATGTGCTCATCTAATTTAAACATCTGAATGTAGATTTGTTTGAACTGTTCGGGCTTAACATGACGCGCCACCACATCATCGATCTCTTCATCGGTTGGCCATAAGTCATTGAGGTAAATCGGCTTGCCTTGCGCATCTATTCCCAACGCGTCTTTTTCAATATCAAAACGAATCGTACCCGCAAGTGCATACGCCACCACCAATGGCGGAGAGGCAAGAAAAGCCTGTTTCGCATAGGGATGAATGCGGCCATCAAAGTTTCGGTTACCTGATAGCACAGCCGTCGTATAGAGATCGCGTTCAATGATTTGCTGCTCAATCCTAGGATCAAGCGCGCCACTCATGCCATTACAGGTGGTGCATGCATAAGCGACGATGCCAAAACCGAGCTGTTCTAGTTCAGGCAGCAGGCCTGCTTCCTCTAAATAAAGTTTGGCTACTTTTGAGCCCGGTGCAAAGGAGGTTTTGACCCAAGGTTTGCGAACCAAACCCAATTGATTAGCCTTTTTCGCCAGCAACGCGGCGGCCACGACATTGCGCGGATTACTGGTATTGGTGCACGAAGTAATGGCGGCGATGATCACTGCGCCATCAGGTAATTCGCCTTCTTTGGTTTGCCACGCCCCCGCAATACCGCGCTCGGTCAGTTCGCTTGTCGGCAAACGGCGATGAGGATTCGAAGGCCCGGCTAAATTGCGCTGTACACTTGAGAGATCAAACTCCAGCACCCGTTCGTATTGCGCTTCAATCAAATCATCGGCCCATAAGCCGGTTTGCTTAGCGTACTGTTCAACCAAGGCTACTTGCTGTGCGTCTCGACCCGTGAGTTTGAGATAGTTGATGGTTTGCTCATCAATATAGAACATGCCTGCGGTTGCACCATATTCAGGTGTCATATTGGAAAGCGTTGCGCGATCGCCAATCGTCAATGCGCGAGCGCCTTCTCCGAAAAACTCCAGATAACAAGACACCACGCGCTGATTTCGCAAGAACTCCGTAATGGCAAGCACAATGTCGGTCGCGGTGATCCCCGCTTGGCGTTGACCGGTTAGTTTAACGCCGACAATATCGGGCAGACGCATCATCGAAGGCCGACCTAACATCACTGTTTCAGCTTCTAACCCACCGACGCCAATCGCCAACACACCTAATGAATCGACATGAGGAGTATGGCTGTCAGTACCGACACAAGTATCTGGAAATGCTAAGCCGTTTTTCACTTGGATGACGGGCGACATTTTTTCTAAGTTAATCTGGTGCATGATGCCATTGCCTGCCGGAATAACGCTGACATTTTCAAAGGCGGTTTTGCACCATTCGATAAAGTGAAAGCGATCTTCATTGCGGCGATCTTCAATCGCACGGTTTTTTTCAAACGCGTCAGCTTCGAAGCCGGCATGTTCAACCGCGAGTGAGTGATCGACAATCAGTTGCGTTTCCACCACAGGGTTTACTTTGGATGGATCACCGCCTTGCTGAGCGATCGCGTCTCTTAACCCCGCCAAGTCCACTAAAGCGGTTTGCCCTAAAATGTCGTGGCACACCACACGCGCCGGATACCACGGGAAGTCGAGATCGCGCTTACGCTCAATCAGCTGTTTCAGCGAATCAACCAATGTGTGCGGCTCACAGCGGCGGACTAAGTTTTCCGCCAGTATTCGTGAGGTGTAAGGTAGCCGATCATACGCTCCGGCTTGGATATCATTGACCGCTTGTCGTGCATCAAAATACTCCAGCGCGGTCGCTGGTAATACTTTTTTGTATTGGCTGTTGATCGTTTGATGACTCATCAATTCCACCCATAAAACTGTCTATTCGAAACATTGTCTATTCAAAACATCGTCTAGCGAGCTAGGTTTTACCTGCCATCAAACCATACACCAAAGGAGCATGGCTTGATTTCATCCCATTAACGCTGCTCTATTGGTATCCACTCTTGATGTTCAGGACCGTCATAATCGGCACTTGGGCGAATAATTCGGTTATTAGCGCGCTGCTCAAACACATGAGCGGCCCAGCCGGTTAATCGACTCATCACAAAAATAGGGGTAAATAATGGCGTAGGAATACCCATAAAATGATAGGCCGAAGCGTGGAAGAAATCCGCATTACAAAATAGGCCTTTCTCACGTTTCATCACCGCTTCAACACGTTCTGATACCGCGTACAAATGCGTGTCGCCCACCGCTTCAGATAACGCTTTTGACCAACGTTTGATCAATGCGTTACGCGGGTCACTTTCACGATAAATAGCATGACCAAAGCCCATAATTTTGTCTTTATTAGCCAACATTTGCAGAATATTGGCCTCAGCTTCGTCCGGTGTTTGCCAGCGTTCGATCATCGCCATCGCCGCTTCATTGGCTCCACCATGCAACGGGCCACGCAGTGTGCCAATCGCCCCAGTTACGCAAGAGTGAATATCTGACAGCGTAGAAGCACAGACGCGCGCGGCAAACGTTGATGCATTAAACTCGTGCTCTGCGTACAGAATCAATGAGCAATGCATCACCTGCTTGTGCAGCTCGCTCGGTGCTTTTCCTGTCAGCATTTTTAAGAAGTAGCCACCAATGCATGCTTCGCTTTGATCTTCAGTGTCAATCCGGATACCTTGGTGGCTGAAACGATACCAATAACAGATAATAGCGGGGAAAAGTGCCAACATCCGTTCGGTCGCACTCAACTGCTCAGCAAAACTGTGCTCGGTTTCAAGGTTGCCTAAAACTGAACAGCCAGTGCGCATTACGTCCATTGGATGTGTACTGGCTGGCAGCAGCTCTAGCGCGGCTTTTAACGGCTGCGGTAAACCTCGTAATCCCATTAAGCGGGTTTTGTACTGGTCAAGTTCACTTTGATTAGGTAAATGGCCAATCAATAACAGATGAGCGACCTCTTCAAACTGTGCATGGTTGGCAAGATCGGTGATGTCATAACCTCGATAAGTTAGACCCGTCCCCGTTTTTCCGACAGTACATAAAGCGGTGACTCCCGCGCTTTGACCGCGCAGACCTGCGCCGCCCAGTGGTGCGTTTGACATGTTGAACTCCTTTTCCTTTGTTTTTATTATTCCTTTGATGAAAAAAGCTCGTCGAGCTTATCTTCGTAATCGTGGTAATTGAGATAGTCATACAGCTCGCTACGGGTTTGCATGCTATCGAGCAAAGCTTGTTGGTTGCCCTGCTCTAATAAATGGCGATAGACATTCTCAGCTGCTTTATTCATCGCACGAAACGCACTCAATGGGTAAAGCACCATATCCACTTTCACTTGAGCAAGTTCTGCACATGGGTAGAGCGGCGTCTGCCCAAACTCAGTAATATTGGCTAAAATCGGCACTGACTTACCACAAGCTGCGCTTAGCGCGGTGGAGAAACGATCGTACTGCTCAAGAGTGGTCATCGCTTCGGGGAAAATCATATCGGCTCCGGCCTGCACGTAAGCAATGGCACGTTCAATGGCGCTATCAATGCCTTCCACCGCTAACGCATCGGTGCGCGCCATGATCACAAACTCTGGGTTCACTCGTGCATCTACCGCGGCTTTTACGCGGTCAACCATCTCTTGCTGGCTGACGATCGCTTTATTAGGGCGGTGCCCGCAGCGTTTCTGCGCAACTTGATCTTCCATATGCACGGCAGCAGCGCCCGCTTTCTCCATCGCTTTGATAGTGCGAGCAATGCTAAATGCGCCGCCAAAACCAGTATCAATATCCACCAACAAAGGCAAATCACACGCATTGGTGATGCGCTCAACATCCACCAGCACGTCATTTAATGTGGTGATACCTAAATCGGGCAAACCATACGAAGCGTTAGCGATGCCACCACCCGACAGATAAATGGCTTGGTGGCCTAAACGTTTGGCCATCATTGCGCAATAGGGATTGATCGTGCCGACAATCTGCAGTGGATCATTTTGTTGAACAGCGAGTCTAAATTTCGCCCCCTGACTTAAGCTCATGAGATTCTCCTAATCAGTCGCTTGGTTATCGCCCTTATTCAAGGCCGCTCTATGCGTGGTTCTTGGTTTTCTTCATTGCAGGCATGATTATTTTCTGCCCGCCGCCCTGTGGCTTACTCTTTTACTATCTGCTGTTCAATCAAGATTCGACTGCCCGAAATATGGCGTCGCATCAACATCTCAGCCAGTTCTTCATCGCCGTTTTTGATCGCTTGTAGAATGTATTTGTGCTCATCCAACGCCTCCTTCGGACGTGAATGTGAGCGTGGCGATTGATAACGATACATGCGCAGTAAGTGATAGAGCTCATCACACAATAAAGTCACTAATTTATGATTACGGCTGGCTTTGATGATGCGGTAATGAAAGTCAAAATCACCGTGTTGATGAAAATAGGAAGCCCCTTCGACTTGCTCAATATGATTCGAATGTGTCGACAATAACGCCTCTAGCCCTTGTAATTCAGAGGACGAAATGTTGCGCGCCGCTAACCTTGCCGCCATACCCTCTAACGCTTCGCGTACTGCATAAAGCTCCACCAACTTACCGGGTGACAACTCAATGACTCGCGCACCCACATGTGAAACACGTTCGATCAACCCCAAGCCTTCCACACGCATTATCGCTTCACGCAGTGGCCCACGGCTGACTTGAAAACGTTTGGCGAGTTCGGGTTCTGAAATCTTGCTGCCCGGTGCTATACGCCCTTCAACAATCGCCTCAATCAGATACTCCGTAAGGTTTTCCGATTTGGTGTTCTCTTTTTCTCGTTCAACAGCGTGTGATTTTGTATCAGTACTGTTTAGTGTTAGTGCACTATTCATCTTGTTATCGCTCACAGGTTGGCTTCATGCTGAGACGCAAAGCACTCACACACTTATATGTGTTAACAATTATTAAAATTTATTGTTAAAATAGACCATAAAACCATCGATAATCAATAAAATTGTCGACACATTAGACTAATGTATAAGAAACTTAATGATTAAATTTGAACCAGAAGATAAAACTCTGTGAGCTTGAAAAGAGAAAAGTGTCGATTTCGCAGATAGAATAAGCAGTGCAACCCATTACCGATGACACGGCCGTCACTTATGAATCTTTGCAAGAGAATCACGCACTCTCCTTTTGGTTACGCTCTCGCCTGCTCGTTGCTCTTATCTGGATGCATTGCTTACAACAGTAAACCGAAAAATCCGCGCAGCTACCCACTACTGAGTGAGGCGATCTATTCTGAAGATGATCTTTCATTGGCAGACAACCCAAATATTATTCGCACGGCAATAGAGCAGAATCAATCGGTTACGATCAATGACCTCAACGCGCTAACAAGCCAGTTACCTATTGTTTTTCCTGAATTAAATTTACACCTTGAGCAAGAACACTCATTTGATGCTCGCTTATTTCAAAGCGCAGTAAAGCAACTTGTTGCTCAATTTGCTTGTGAATTGTACAGCAGCCAGCAAATGCCCGATTCGGTTCAAATGTGTGCAAACGATGGCCGTGTAACACCGAACAACTTAGGTTATTTGCCTTTCCAGCAAGGCAAGTATTCGGGTGAGCGCTTAACGGTTCATCGACATTCTCTACCGCAAGGTTCTCAATCGCAAAGTGTAGCTGTTGATCTCTATCTTAAAAGCACATCGGAGCGACCACTGAGTTCAATATGGGGCTCGACGCATACTTTAGGGCGGTTCCATGGATCGCACTTTTCATCGGACAGTGTGGTACTCACCGTCTACTTCGAAGGGCATGTGTTAGATGAGCGTCATCAATGGCAAGCCCAATATCCCGAACCTTTGATCTTTTTCTTACTGCTGCCCAGTATCACGACCTTACTTCAACAAGGTAATGACGCCTCAGCTGCGCAATTTGCAATGAATAACACCCGATTACTGCTAGTAGATAGTGAGACAAGACGCTAACGAAGACTCGTCACACAACGCAGCAAAATAACGCTGTGAACTTTATGAACAAAAACGTTTTTATGCCCTATATTGTTTTTATCTACGCATTAGAGACAAACCCGTAACAGGTTATTAACTTAACGTATCTGCATTAGATCATTGATGCAGTCATGATAACAACGATAAGCACCCTATCTCCGCCTGTAGCATTCAATCACAAACGCTCCAAGGTAAAGATGAAGATGCGCCCTACATAAGGAACGTGAATATGTTTAAGCAGTTCAAACCAACCCTCACTGCATCCATACTGGCTGCAACCTTTTCTGTTAGCAGCTTCGCCGCTGATATTGAGAAACTTCACATTTTAGTACCCGGTGGCGCGGGTGGTGGTTGGGACATGACGGCTCGTGGTACAGGTGATGTACTGATGAAAACCGACATTGTCGGCAATGTGTCTTACCAAAACTTATCCGGTGGCGGTGGTGGTACAGCGATTGCACACCTAATTGAAACCGCAGACCGCCAAGAAGATACCTTGATGGTCAACTCTACACCGATTGTTGTTCGTTCTTTATCCGGTGTTTTTCCACAATCCTTCCGCGATTTAACACCGATTGCCGCCACCGTTTCTGATTATGGCGCTATCGTTGCTGCGGGCGATTCAAAATACAAAACGTGGGAAGATGCGGTTGCCGATTTCAAAGACAACCCGCGTAAAGTCAAAGTCGCTGGCGGTTCTGCTCGTGGCAGTATGGATCACTTAGTCGCCGCAGCCGCTTTCAAAGGGCAAGGGTTGGATCCAAAAGAAGTTCGCTACATCGCCTATGACGCGGGTGGCAAAGCCATGGCGGCACTGCTTTCTGGTGAAACACAACTGCTTTCAACAGGCTTAGGTGAAGTGCTTGAAATGTCCAAGTCTGGCCAAGTGAAAATTTTGGCGATCACCGCCCCTAAACGTTTGGAATCTGCCCCGAATATTCCAACATTAACTGACTATGGCAACCCAACCGTCTTTGCTAACTGGCGCGGCTTCTTCGCAGCCCCAGGGATCAGCCAAGAGAAGATTGATCAATGGAACGCAGCATTAGCGAAAATGTACACCACCGATGAATGGAAAATCGTCCGCGACCGCAATGGTTGGATCGATAATTATCAAGCGGATAAAGAGTTTTACGCCTTCTTAGAAGCCCAAGAGAAAGAGATGGGTGATCTGATGCGTGAGCTCGGTTTCCTGAAGTAAGGTCGCTAAGGGGACAGTTCCTTGCCTTGTCCCCGCTAGCAACACTTTTGCCGTGTGCAGTTATGCTCAATACTCCTTTGTTTATCAGGCAAATATGAATAGGAAAACCTCCATACACCTATCCCTTTGCCCTTAGTTAATCAATTCATTAACTCGCTGCTACACGGCTCTTTTCTCCCCTATTTTTACCATGGAGTTGGATATGTCGGATCTGCCAACCAAATTTTTCAGCAAAGAATATTTACTGTGCCGCGATCGCGTTGGCGCGTTGATCTTCCTTGTTCTTAGCCTTTGCTACGGCTATCAAACGACTCAAATACCGATGTTTCCCGGTGATGAATACGAACCGTTTAACGCCCAAACCTTGCCGACTCTGCTGACTTACGCTGGAATTGGCCTCTCTTTGTTGATGCTGGTGTTAGGGCAGCCCGATAAACAAAGCGGCGCGGTATTGCACTTCAACTGGAAATTGTTGATTGGTTTTTTGGTGTTGATGGCGCTGTACGGACTTGGTCTAACCTATTTAGGCTTCGTACTGGCCACCAGTTTCTTTCTACTCGCTGGCTTTTATATTTTGGGTGAAAGACGCAAATCAGTGTTATTTGGTGCTTCTTTTCCCTTTGTCATCGCGTTTTATCTGCTGCTTACTCAAGGTTTGGACATCTACCTTGAGCCCGGCGTTATTTTCACACTCTGGTAGGAACTGATTATGTTAGATGGAATTTTACAAGGGCTTTCTACCGCCATGATGCCAATGAACATCTTCATGGTGATTGTGGGCTGTTTCGTTGGTACTTTTATCGGCATGTTGCCCGGGCTTGGCCCGATTTCGGCCATCGCGTTGATGATCCCGATCACCTATGGCCTTGAACCATCTTCAGGTTTAATTTTAATGGCCGGCGTTTATTACGGCGCTATTTTTGGCGGCTCCACTTCCTCCATTTTGATTAATGCTCCCGGATGCTCAGCAACCGTGGTCACCGCGTTTGATGGCTACCCCATGGCGCAAAAAGGCCAAGCTGGTAAAGCGTTAGCCATCGCCGCTTACGCCTCTTTTACCGGCGGAACCTTGTCAGCGATTATGCTCTTGGTCGCAGCGCCTGCACTGGCCAGCGTGTCACTGAGTTTTCAATCCTCTGACTATTTTGCGTTGATGCTACTCGGTCTATCGGCGGTCGCCGCCTTTGCTGGAAAAGGACAGGTCCTTAAAGCATGGATGATGGTTGTTCTTGGCTTGATGCTCTCTACCGTTGGTATTGATAAAGGCGTTGGTGTGGAACGTTTTACCTTTGGCTTAACTGATTTAATGGACGGTTTTAGCTTCCTCTTGCTGGCGATGGCGACATTCGCTTTAGGCGAGACATTAATGGGTATTTTAAAACCAGAAAACGACACGCGTACAGATGAACAGAATAAAATCAGCAACTTGGGCAGTATGAAAATCACCAAAGCAGAATTTAAAGAAGCGGCTCCCGTTTCAATTCGTGCTTCCATTTTAGGTTTTTTCACCGGCGTGTTGCCCGGCGCTGGCGCAACCATCGCCGCATTTTTGAGTTATGGTATGGAGCGCAGCTTAGCGCCCAAAGATAAAAAAGAAGAGTTCGGTAAAGGGTCTTTGCGTGGGCTTGTTGCACCAGAGTCAGCCAATAACGCCGCCTCTAGCGGATCTTTTGTTCCGCTGTTGACACTCGGCATTCCCGGCTCTGGCACCACAGCGATCATGCTTGGAGCCCTGCTCTCTTACGGCATTCAACCTGGCCCTCGTTTATTTGTTGATCACCCCGATGTCTTTTGGTCTGTCATCATCTCAATGTATCTCGGTAATATTGTACTGATCATCCTTAACTTGCCGCTTATTCCATATATTTCAAGGCTATTGGCGGTGCCAAGAACCGTATTGCTGCCGATGATTTTGTTCTTCTCAATCACCGGTGTTTATTTGGTTTCGTTTAACACTATGGATGTTTACGTAATGTTGATCGTCGCGATGGGGGCGATTGCTCTACGGTTAGCCAACTTCCCGCTGGCACCACTGCTGCTTGGCTTTATTTTGGGTGGATTAATGGAAGAGAACCTTCGCCGCGCGTTGATGATCAGCGATGGGGAGTTAAGCTTCTTGTGGGAACGTCCGATCACTTTCGTGTTTACCGTGCTTGCAGTTGTGATGTTGACTAGCCCACTTGTGGTGATGCTGGCGAACAAACTTCGCTCTTCACCGACCAAAGCAGTTGAATAACAAGAGATTGTATCAATAGAAACTCATCCAACCATACAAAGACCTAGCGAAAATGCTGGGTCTTTGCTTTACTATGCACTTCAAATTTTTCCAATGTCAGCGATTGTCATGTCGTTCATCGTACCTATCTAGGAGTCTCCATGACGGATAGACACTCTTTAATCATCGTTGAAGATGATCTAAAACTCAGAGAAATGTTAACAGAATACTTTGAAAGTCAAGATATTAGCGTCATTGCTCTTGCTGAAGGTGCCAAAGCGAGCGCGGTCATTTTAGAGCAACAACCAGATATCGTGTTACTGGATTTAATGCTACCCGGTGAAGATGGGCTGACAATTTGTAGACAGATCCGTCCTATGTACAACGGTAAGATATTGATGCTAACCGCCAGTGATGACGATTTTGATCACGTTGCAGCACTGGAAATTGGTGCCGATGATTTTGTGACAAAGCCGATTAAACCACGCGTCTTGCTTGCAAGAATGCGTATGCTACTGCGCAGAGTCGACAACGAGCCAATTCAAACCGCGAAAACCGTGCTTGAATTTGGGGCCTTGTATCTCAATCAATCTCGACATCTGTGTGAAATGAATGGTGAGGCCGTAGCGATGACCGACAGCGAATTCGACTTGCTGTGGCTACTGGCATCAACACCAGATCAAGTCCTATCACGGGATGTATTAACCAAAGCGTTACGCGGGATTGAATACGATGGGCTTGATAGAACCGTCGATAACAAGATTGTCATTTTGCGTAAAAAACTCGGTGATGATTCTTCCACACCGAAACGCATTATTACGGTCCGAGGGAAAGGATACCTTTTTGTACCAGACACGTGGTAATGACCACGTATTTTAGAAGAAACCTGTATGCGTCGTATCTACGTTGAATCTTTTGTTGGTTTATTGCTCTTTTTTTTAGCGACACTCATTACCATTGAACTGGTCGTTTACCAGCTTGGTACTGACTACGATTACGTACTTGAAGATTATCAAGCTGAAGCATTTCATGACTTGGTCACTCGTATTTATCAGCATGAAGGTGAAGCCAACACCTTAAATGTACTAAAAAAATATGCCGATAAAACACGACAACTGATAGAGACGCATACTGAAAAGACCTTACCCTCAGATGTGCGAGCGTTTTTCTTTACCACCGCCCCCAATGCCTACACCTACTACGATGATGACCGTTTTTTATGGCTGCGCCTGACGTCCACCTCACCAATTTACAGCTTTAAACCCGATGAAGAATCACCACTGAGGCAAGCCATTTTCTTCGCAGATAATCTCTCACTTTTGCTGCTTGTCGTCGGCTTTGCACTGTACTGTGTGTTGCTGATCTGGTTCATCAGTCGGCGAGTGCGTGAATTGGAAAAAGTGACCTTAGCCTTTGCCGCTGGTGATCTAACCGCTCGCGCCTCCATCAAAAGCGGCGATAAAGTCGGCTCTTTAAACAAAAGCTTTAACTACATGGCGAGCAAAATTTCCGCCTTGGTGCTCAGCAATAAAGCGCTGAGTAATGCCGTGGCTCATGAGTTACGCACTCCTATCTTTCGGATCCAATGGCAAGCAGAAATGTTGGCCGATGAATCTCTGACACCAAAACAAGCGGCGAAAGTCGCCAGTATCATCGAAGATACCGAAGAGATGGAAACGATGGTCGATGAACTTCTTTACTACGCGAAAGTTGAAAGGCCGGAGAACGAACTCAATATGCAGACAATTCAGCTCAATTACTGGCTCGAACCGATACTAGATAAATGGCGTAGCAACAGCGTAGTCGAGATCCAGTTGCTGCCATTAGCACAAGTCGCCACTTTACAAGTCGATCCATACCTTCTCAAAAGAGCTCTGGATAATTTATTGGGTAATGCTCAGAAATACGCCAAAAGCAAAATAGCCGTTGAAACCTCCGTGCTCAACGCAGGTCAAGCAGTGCAAATTGATATCCATGATGATGGAGAAGGGATTGACCCGCAACACTGGCCATTCATTTTTGATGCTTTTTACAGCGCGGATCTCTCACGTGGAGAGCGACAATCAGGCTTCGGATTAGGCTTGGCCATCGTCAAACAGATCGTTTTACGCCACAACGGCCAAGTATCGGTGGCTAAAAGTGTGTTCGGAGGCGCTTGCTTTACTCTTGTACTACCCGTGGTGGGCGTTTAATATCGGGCCACTTAAGAGAATCAGTGAACTGACGTCATTGATTCTCTTTTTTAACATGAGGGTGCGGGGCGAAGGCTATTTTACGTCTACACGTAATTCACTCATGCCCATTGTCATAGTTATTCATTATTAGGTTGTTCATTTTATGAAACCAGGTCGTACGGGTATAAAGCGTCTGTTTTATGCCACAGGTTATTCAATACAAGGGCTGAAAGCCGCGTGGCTAAACGAAGCCGCTATTCGACAAGAAACTGTCACTTCAATTTTGTTGATTACCATTACTTTCTTTTTGCCTGTCACTAAAATTGAGCAAATCATGATGATTGGTTGCTTAGTCTTAGTTGTGATTGTGGAGTTGATGAATTCCGCCGTGGAAGCCGTGGTTGACCGCATCGGTAACGAATGGCACGAACTCAGTGGCCGCGCCAAAGACATCGGTTCAGCTGCCGTACTGATCGCGTTGATATTTTCAGCATTCACATGGATGTTTATTCTGTGGCCTTATTACCTTTAGCGTATCATTTTGCGCGTTAATGGCTCATTGTTTTATAACGGCCAACCAGTTGTAAAAAAGCCAGCAGAATCATAGAACAAACGACTGCTGGCTATCTCGATTTAGGAATGGTTTGGATAATCTGTATATCCCTTAGTACCTCCACCAAATAAGCAACTTGGATCAAATGCCGATAATGTACGGTTCATTTTCAAACGCTCGACTAAGTCTGGATTCGCAATAAAGGGACGCCCAAATGCGACTAAGTCAGCGTAGCCATTTTCCAAGATTTGGTTTGCTCGCTCAACGTCATATCGGCCTGCAACAATAATGGTATTGGTGAACAGCTCACGTAAATGTCGGCGAAAATCTTCAGGGATTTGTGGAGCATCATCCCAATCAGCTTCTGACAAATGCAGATACGCAATACCGAGTTTCTGTAATTGCTCCGCCGCTTGCAAAATCGTTGGGACGATATCTGGGCAGTTCATATCTTTAAATGTGATGTAAGGCGCCAAGCGAACTCCAACTTTGTCAGCACCAACCTTATCAATGATTGCACTCACAACTTCCATAAGAAAACGTAAGCGGTTTTCTCTGCTGCCACCATATTGATCAGTGCGATGATTCGAATTGGTTCGCAAAAACTGATCGATCAAATAGCCATTACCACCATGAATTTCGACGCCATCAAAGCCAGCCGCAATCGCATTGTGTGCAGCATTAGCAAAATCGCGTACCACTTGGTTAATCTCTTGCAATGTCATTGCTCTTGGTTCAACGCATTCCATCATCTCACCGGCACTCCCCGGCTGTGCAATCCAGACTTTGGTATCGACTGGAGCAATAGCTGAAGGAGCCATCGGCTTTTGACCTTGTTGAAAAACAGGATGCGATACTCGCCCTACATGCCATAGCTGATTCACTATTTTTCCTCCGCGATCATGCACGGCTTGAGTGACCTGCTGCCAACCCACTATTTGTTCTGGCGTGTATATGCCAGGAGTAAATGAGTATCCTTGGCTATCGTCTGATATTTGTGTTGCTTCAGTAATAATCAGACCAGCACTCGCTCGCTGAGCATAATATTGCGCCATGATGTCGTTGGGAACATTACCCGGTTGACTTGTCCGAGCACGCGTCATCGGGGCCATTACCAGCCGGTTATTCAAAGAAAGTGGACCGATTTGTATCGGGGAAAATAAGCTACTCATCATTCAATCGCTCTGTATTGGGTTGTTATCCATAGGCTATAACAAAAGAATCACTAAATAATCTAGCTATAATTAAAAAGAGTATTTAGGATTACTTAACAATAACTGCGATATAGAATCTTAATGAACAAATTATTGAACATGGAGGTCTTTGTTGCCATTGTTGAGCAACAAGGGTTGGCGGCCGCCGCAAAAGCCATCAATATGTCCGCCGCTTCAGTCACACTAAAACTGCAAGAGCTTGAACGCCACTATGGCGTGAAATTGCTGCAAAGAACCACACGTAAAATTGCATTGACGGAAGCCGGCGAACGTTTCTATCCATTATGTTTACAAACCTTAGCCAACATCACTGAAGTCGAGTCTTCGCTATTCGCCGAGAAAACACACTTGGAAGGCAATATAAAAATTTCAGCACCCAAAGATCTCGGGCGACAACATTTGCTGCCACTGCTCGACTCCTTCTTAGCAAGACATCCTAAAATTGTGCCTCAGATTACCTTTAGTGACAGTGTGTTAGGGATATATGAAACAAAACTTGATTTGGTATTGCGTTACGGCACACTCAAAGATAGTCAATTGGTTTCCAGAAAATTAGCAACAAGTCGCCGCGTTCTTTGTGCCTCACCCGCATATTTAGCGTGTCATGGTCAACCGACGCACCCAGAGGATCTCAAACAGCATGCTTGCTTGGGTATGCTACGCAAAAGTGAATCATTAACGCGTTGGTCTTTTCTTAAAGGAGATGTCGTTCAAGATATTCTGATCAAACCATCACGTTTGTCTAATGATGGCGAAGTGATTCGTCAGTGGGCACTCGAAGGCGCAGGTATTGCACTCAAATCACAACTCGATATTCAACCCGACCTCAATGCTGGGAAACTCGTTCTTCTCTTGGAAGATTATCGGCAAAGTTTTAGTTCACACGATTTGGCCACAGGATCGGACTTGCATCTGCTCTATCCTAATCGTGATCACCAACCGTCACGTATCAAAATATTGATCGAGGAGATTGTGCGCTATTTTGAAAAACGTACGCTTCCTACTGGGCAATAGCAAAAGAGCGCCGATAAAAGCGCTCTTTGTTTATTTTATTTCGACAATTTTCGGCGATTAAATGTCGAAAATTGTATTTCTGCTCTTAGGCGGCTATTTCTTATTCGCGTACTTCATTGAGTCCAACGCGACAGCGAAAATAATAATGCCGCCTTTAATGATGTACTGCCAGTAAGGGCTCACGCCAATGTAGGTCATACCATAGTTGATCACAGTGAAGATAAGCACACCCGTGACCACACCCGCAATGCTTCCGACACCGCCAGCAAATGACACGCCACCCACAACACAGGCTGCAATCGCATCCAACTCGTACAGGAAGCCAAGGTTATTGGTCGCACTGCCGATACGGCCAGCTTCCAACATACCGCCAAACGCATAGAACACACCCGATAAAGCATACACTTTCAGTAGCGTCAATGGCACATTAACACCAGAAACTTTTGCGGCTTCTGGGTTACCACCGACCGCGAAAATGTTCTTACCAAAAACGGTCTTATTCCACAAAATCCATGTAAAAATAATCGCGATAATGGCGTAGAAGGTTATGTACGAAAACCTAAAATCTCCAAATCGAATAAAACCTTGAGTGAATGAAGAGAAACGCTCATCAAAACCTGCAATTGGAGATGCACCCACCGAATCGTAGTAGAGAGAGTTAATCCCGTAGACGATGATCATGGTGCCTAATGTGGCGATAAACGGCGTTACTTTTAAATAAGCAACAATCACACCGTTCACTAAGCCGATGATCGCGCCGATCGCGCACACACAAAGAATCACAGCCACAATCGGCACGTCACCAATGCTGGGGAATACTTTGTTGACGTTATCAATTGATTGTAAAAGTGTTGCCGAAATTACAGCGGCTAAACCCACTTGACGTCCAGCAGAAAGGTCGGTTCCTTGCGTTACAATCAGCCCCGCCACACCCAATGCAATAATAACGCGCACTGAAGATTGCGTTAATATATTACTAAAGTTGCGTAAACTTAAAAATGATGGCTCCTGAATAATAATAATTGCCAGAAGAATAAATAGAACCGCATAGATCGCACCTTCCTTTAGGTGCTTCATTGCAAAT
>NZ_CAWNHY010000270.1:0-18905 GCF_963874335.1 Vibrio sp. V10_P2A27P122
CGCGCTAAAAATGTAGTAAAATTACAACAAAATAATAAATAAAAAATATTTTATGCATTAAAAAAAAGTAGAACTCATTGTTTTTAAATGCTTTATTGATTTAAATCAATAAAATAAACCCCATATTATCAATGTTTATCGTTGTTTTTTGACCTAAATCAATATTAATTTTAAGGATATTAGCTATATAATAACCAACTCAACAAAGTTAGAAAATAAACACCAATAACGCCACTTAAGTGGACTAGGAGATAGTGATGATTCAAGGCATTCAAATTACAAAAGCAGCAAACGACAACCTACTAAATTCTATCTGGTTACTCGATAACGAAAAGAATGAAGCACGTTGCGTTGCCGCTAACGCAGGCTACCAAGCAGATCAAGTTATCGCGGTCAGCGACCTTGGTGAGTATGAAAGCCGTGAAGTTGCGATTGAAACAGCACCTCGCATCGAAGGCGGTCAGCACCTAAATGTGAACGTTCTTAAGCGTGAAACTCTTGAAGATGCCGTTGCACACCCTGAGAAGTATCCGCAACTGACGATTCGTGTTTCTGGTTACGCTGTTCGTTTCAACTCATTGACTCAAGAACAGCAACGTGACGTTATCGCACGTACTTTCACTGAGACGCTATAATCATAGCGTTGATGAGAATATTCATATCCAAAAATGGCGCTCAATGAGCGCCATTTTTATCGTTAGAGGAATATCATCCTAACTTCAATAAGATGAAATAAGGATCTCTTTAAGGCTGAACGCGTCTTAACACCGTTTTTAGAGCGTCAAAATCATTGTCTAACTCTTCAGAAAGCAACGTCATCACTGCATGTTTTGCAAGAGGAGCTGGTAATTCAATGTCAGTGCCTAGCACATCGTCAACGACTTCTTTAAATTTGGCAGGGTGCGCAGTACACAAAAATAGCCCCGTTTCTCCCGCTTGTAACTGCTCATCCAAAACTCGATACGCAATGGCACCATGCGGTTCACACAAATAACCTTGCGCGTAAAGTTCACGAACTGAATCCGCACTTTGTGCATCAGATACCGCACCTTTACCTAAGGTATCTAGCCCCCAACCCTTTAAGTGACAAAGCTCTTCGATGCGCGGCCAGTTGTTCGGCTGACTCACATCCATCGCATTCGATGTGGTCGCTACCGTGGGTTTTGGATCCCATTGACCCGTTTCTAAGTAACGAGGAACGGTATCATTGGCATTGGTTGCCGCGATAAAACGCTTGATAGGTAAGCCCAATGCTTTTGCCAATAGACCAGCGGTTAGGTTGCCAAAGTTGCCACTCGGTACGGAGATGACTAAGTTTTCACGCTGCGCTTTGCTTAATTGTGATGCGGCCTCAAAGTAGTAGCAAATTTGTGCCATTAAACGGCTGATATTGATTGAATTTGCAGAGTTTAAACCGATCTCTTGGCGAAGCTTAGCGTCATCAAAAGCCTGCTTAACTAACGCTTGGCAAGCATCAAAGTCACCATTTATCGCGACAGTGTGAATATTGTTGCCCAGAGTGCAGAAGAGTTTTTCCTGTAACGGGCTGATCTTACCTTTAGGGTAAAGTATCACGACCTTGATGTCGGGCATTCCATAAAAGGCATGAGCCACCGCAGCGCCAGTATCACCAGAAGTCGCGGTTAAAATGGTGATCTGTCCGCCATTTGAAACAGCGGCCAGTGACTGCGCCATAAAGCGACCACCAAAATCTTTAAATGCCAGCGTTGGGCCGTGGAAAAGCTCTAGAGCATAAATGCCGTCTTTCACTTGCTTAATGGGTGCTGGAAACTGAAAAGCCGCATCAACCATCGCATTCACTTGCTCTGCTGGTAATTCATCACCAATCAAGGCGCTGAGAATTTTTGTACTACGAGAGATAAAATCTTCGGCTAGTAACGCGTCAATATTTTCAAACTGAGGCAACTCTGCTGGGAAAAATAGCCCTTGATTGCGTCCTAATCCTTGGCGTACGGCTTGGCCAAAAGAGACTTGTTCATCATTTTCTTTTATGTTGTAAAGCTTCATAGAGCACTTCCTGTAACGGTCGAGCCATTTTTGTCTAAGCGACAAATATGGACGAATCCTTCTTCATTTTGTACATAATGTTGTTCAAGCCAACGAGCAACTCGCTCGGCAACCTCTTTTTCTTTGCAAATACTGAACAGTGTTGGGCCACTGCCGGAAATGCCTGTGGTGAGCGCTCCGGCTGATGCAGCGTATTTACGCGCATCCGAAAAGCCGGGCAGAAGTTTCTCACGATACGGTTCAGCAATCACGTCTTTGATCAGTTTAGCCGCTAGCTCAGGCTGACCTGAGTGGCAAGCATGAATGAAACCTGCGAGATGACGGCCATGCGCAATGATGTCCTGTCGACGATATTGTGAAGGTAAGATCGCTCGCGCTTCGGCTGTGGAAACTTTAATCCCAGGATACGCCATTACCCAATACCAATCGTCAAAACAAGGCACTTCTTGGCTGATGATGCCTAGCTCTTCAAGCATCAATTGCACGCCGCCTAAGTAGCAGGGGGCAACGTTATCATAATGTATACCGCCTGAAATTTTACCTTCCATTTCACCCATCAGCGCTAAAAGCTCGGTCTGGTTAAGTGGGTTACCGTGAAACTGGTTCAACGCATCTAAAGCTGCAACAATTGAACAAGCACTCGAACCTAAGCCTGAACCAATCGGCATGTTTTTTTCTAACGTCATTTGCAACGGCTTTACTGCAATGCTCTTTTTTTCAAGCTCTCTGGCAAAAACAAGCCAGCAATCGTAAACAATATTCTGCTTTGGATCTTCTGGCAGCTTGTCGACAAAGCGACCTGCTGTTTCGAGTACAAAAGGTTCGCTGCCCGCTTTAACTTCAACACGATCCCCCAATAAACTGCCATCAATTGGCGACACAGCCGCCCCTAAAACATCAAACCCAACGCTCACATTACCAATTGAAGCTGGGGCATACACCACCACACTCATGTCACTTGAACTCATCAATTAAACCCCTAACTTCCAACCTAAGGTGCGCATCACATCAGAGAACACCCCTGCTGCTGTTACTTCTGTACCCGCCCCATAACCACGCAACACCAATGGAATCGGTTGATAATAACGGCTATAAAACGCCAGTGCATTCTCACCATCTTTGACTTTAAACATTGGGTCATTTTCATCGACCACTGCAATTTTTACCTTGCATTGACCTTCTGATATTTCACCAACATAACGTAATACCTTACCTTCGGCGGCAGCCTTAGTGGATAGCTCTTGGAAATAAGCATCAGCCTGCGGCAAGCGCGCCATAAACTCTTCAACTGTACCCGAAATATCGAAACCCGGCGGCAAAGCAAGATCGACTTTTACATCATCCAGTTCTAAAGGCATTCCCGCCTCACGAGCTAAAATTAACAGCTTGCGAGCCACATCCATTCCCGACAGATCATCACGAGGATCAGGCTCAGTAAAACCTTTGTCTTTAGCTAGCTGCGTAGCTTGACTAAGAGTCATACCTTCATCCAGCTTGCCGAAAATAAACGAGAGAGAGCCAGATAAAATACCGCTGAATTTTTCCAACTCATCACCAGCAGCAATGAGATTTTGCAAGTTTTCAATCACAGGTAAACCAGCACCAACCGTCGTTTCGTACATCAGTTTACGGCGCGAGTTGCGCGCCACTTCACGCAGCTGGTGATAGTAGGCCATGCTTGCGGTATTGGCTTTTTTATTAGGCGTCACAACATGAAAACCCGCAGCCAAAAATTCGGCGTACTGGTTGGCGATCACTTCACTGGAAGTACAATCAACTAAGACAGGGTTAATGATATGGTTACGCTGCACTAAAGAGATAAGCCTTGCGAGGCTAAATTCTTCACTCGCGCTATGCATTCGATCACGCCAATGCTCCAGCGGCAAGCCTTCGCTATCCAGCAATAGTGCCTTACTATTCGCAAGGCCACACACTCGAATCACAATTCCTTTATCGGCTAGTTTGGCTTGCTGACGATGAATTTGATCAACTAATTCGCCTCCGACACCGCCGACACCGACCACAAACACATCCAAGAAATGCTTAGAATTGAAGAGATTTTCATGACAAGCCTTGATCGCTTCTGAAATTTTATCTTCTGGAATCACCGCCGAAATAGCTCGCTCGGAAGAGCCTTGTGCAATGGCAACAATATTGACGTGAACTTCAGCCAGCGATGAGAAAAATTGAGAAGCCACTCCGCGCGAAGTGCGCATGCCGTCACCAACCAGAGTGACAATCGCAACGTCATCCATAAACTCGACAGGCTCAAGTAGGCCATCTTTTAATTCCAGTTCAAACGCTTCCGATAATGCTCTTTTGGCAAGGGCTTTATCTTGCGCCTCAATACAGAAACTGATGCTGTATTCTGAAGAGGATTGTGTAATCAGCACAATAGAAACGCCTGCGGCAGACATCGCGCCAAACACACGGCTAGCCATGCCGACCATGCCTTTCATGCCAGGGCCGGAGACGTTGACCATAGTCAAATTATTGAGTGTAGTAATACCTTTGATAGCCAGCTTATCTTCACCAGTATCTTGACCAATCAGCGTGCCTGCGCCTTGAGGGTTAAAACTGTTTTTGATAAGACACGGAATATGAAATTGTGCAATCGGTGCAATGGTTTTGGGATGTAACACTGACGCGCCAAAATACGAAAGCTCCATCGCTTCTTGGTAGCTGAGTGATTTTAATAAACGAGCATCCGCAACCAAACGTGGGTCACAGTTATAAACGCCATCGACATCGGTCCAAATCTCACAACAATCTGCACGTAAACATGCCGCAAGCACGGCTGCAGAGTAATCCGAGCCATTACGGCCTAGACAGACCAATTCACCCTTTTCATTACCAGCCGTGAAACCCGGCATAATGTTAACATGCGCTTGCGGAAGTGGATTTTGCTTGAAATTTTGCGTGGAGATCTCAACATCAACCATTGCCTCAAGGTACTCACCTTTAGCAAAAAGATATTGTACTGGATCAATCAGTGCAGCCGCTTGTCCTTTTGCTTCAAGTACCGCTTTCATCAGTTGGATAGAGACTCGCTCACCTTTACTGATAATGCGCGCATTGACGTTGTCTGGGCACATACCGAGTAAATTAATGCCGTGTACAAATTGACGCAGCTGAGACAGTGACGCTTTTACTTGATTGTCAAAAGCGGCCGAATCCACATTAGGTAATTGTGCTTTGATGCCAGCGAGTAGATCGAAAAATGAGAATTCAAGCTCCGCTATTTGGCGTTCTGCTTCGCCATTACGCAAAGCACTCTCAATAACTGCCACTAATTTATTGGTGGTTTTTCCCGGTGCAGAGAGCACAACGGCGACTTCTTCTTGCTGTACATTGTTAACGATGATATCTGCCGCCCTTAAAAAACGATCAGCATCGGCTAACGATGAACCTCCAAACTTTAATACTCGCATCCCTTCCTCCAAAACAGTTCAAATTGGTATAAAAAAAGGCCTGTATCTGGTGGGATACAGGCCTTTTTTGTAAAAACTTTTCGCTCAGCGGCCCGCCCCAACATGTGTCATGTCGGTA
The DNA here is from genome assembly GCF_963874335.1 of Vibrio sp. V10_P2A27P122. Lineage (NCBI taxonomy): Bacteria > Pseudomonadati > Pseudomonadota > Gammaproteobacteria > Vibrionales > Vibrionaceae > Vibrio > Vibrio sp. V10_P2A27P122. Next base: position 5,578 of record NZ_CAWNHY010000270.1, read on the forward strand.
ATAATAATGGTGGTTGTCATTACTACTAGGCTGCGCTGTAACATAGAAAAATTTAAATACTCGTGTGTTTAATTGCCTTTACGTTTACCTTACTTCGTCATCATTAGTCAACGAAAATCTGCTATTTTTTATAGTCATTCCGAATTAATCAAATTAAAAAACACAACACAAATAAGATACTTATTGCACATTAAGTGCAACCATTTTACACATAAGCAAATAACAAAATGCTATATACATAACGCTGTCATCGTGTGAAATTTGTGCTTTAATTGTTGTTACCGCAGTGGACGCAGTAACTCAAAACAATAATAAGGAGAGGCAGATGAAACTAAAAGTCGCACTATGTTTATTTCTGCTTGTCTCTTTATCTAGCATGGCCAATACCTTACCTGCACTTCCTTCTTCACAGAGCCAATCTCCACATCGCTTATTTCTTTCAAGCGAAAGTGATGGTCAACAATTTGATAGTTGGACTATTGATGGCGGTTATTCTTATAACCTTTTTGACAATTTAGATCTGTACATTGGAGCGAGGATAAATAATTCCGACTACGGATCCGAAAGTGGTTTTTTAAGTGGCCTTAGCTACCAGCTAACCCCAAAATTATCACTAAAAAGCACCTTACGGTCAGCCGCCAGTAATCCGAATGATACGAGTAGTGCCGATGCTATGGCGGCGGAGCTATCTAGCCGACTTCAACTGTCAGAAAACGTTGATTTACATGCCACCCTTGATTATCAAGAGTGGCAACAAGGCGTTCAATTTGGGGTGGGTTTCAGATTCTAGTGCCAGTCTAGCGCTTGAGTTGACGTTAAAACACCATTCCAATCGGCATAAACATAGTCACCCGGCTGAATCATCTGGTTGAGGATAGTCAGCGTCACATTAATTTCGCCTGCACCTCTCTTATCGGTCTTAAGTGGACAACTCGCTAACGCTTTCACGCCTAAATCCATTTGCGATAACGCAGCAACATCGCGTATCGCTCCATAAATGATGACCCCTTCCCAACCGTTTTCAATCGCCATGATCGCCAGTTGGTCACCCAATAAGGCTCTTTGACACGAACCGTTACCATCGACGACTAAAACTTTACCTTTACCATTTTGGCTTAATACGTCACGAACTTTAGAGTTATCGTGATAGCAACGCACGGTGACAATTTGCCCCCAAAAAGCACTCCTTAAACCAAAAGTTTGCAAAGGCAAATCCAATATATTGATTTGCGATTCAAATTTATCGCAAATATCTGGTGTGATATCTATCATCCTTCTTCCTTGATTATTGTTTATTATTTTCATCTGACACATTAGACGCGCTGTAAAATCACAGCTCAATGAACCATAATGCCAGATACTTTACTCACCTATTCATACAAACGATGCAAAGAAAAACCCGCTGAGAATGAGCATAACTTGGCGGCCAACTGCATTTAAAAGACTGAATATTCATATTGGTGACATCCATAATAGTGCGATATCCCCCGCTGTAAACGTTGATTTTTTACGCAATTCCCATTTTTTGACAAGTATCGAGTTAACAAGTTCTTTGCTGGTAAATTTCCATGTGAGGTAAAGCCCATTGCGCCTAATGCTACCATCCCCAGCGAAAATCCCCAAAAAGCATGCTATTTGCATGGGTAATGTGGTGTAAATTTACAACTGCTTAAGACGATTAATATTTGTTACATTAGAACTCTTGATGTAAATCAACAAAGTGATTGGAATTAACATTCTGCCGTTGTTAGCATGCTGTTAACATTATAGAATCCGCCTTAAAGACTAGTAGAACACCGAGGGTATGGAGACCTCAATGCAAGATATGCCTAAGGACGGCGGGCAACTGAAGTAAGTGTTTTTTTCAAAACTTTAGTTTATTATCGGCAGCAGATTACCTGTATGTTGCAATTTTTTGCCTACAATTAATTCTATTAGCACAATTTTTTCACAAGTTTAGGTACCGCCAATGCAAACCCCGCAGATTCTTATCGTTGAAGATGAGCAAGTAACTCGTAACACTCTTAAGAGTATTTTTGAAGCAGAGGGATACGCTGTTTTTGAGGCCAGTAACGGTGAAGAGATGCACCATGTGCTGTCTGATAACCCCATTAACTTGGTCATTATGGACATCAATTTACCAGGTAAAAACGGCCTTCTGTTAGCTCGTGAGCTTCGTGAACAGGCTAATGTTGCACTGATGTTTTTGACTGGTCGTGATAATGAAGTTGATAAAATCCTCGGTTTAGAGATCGGGGCTGATGACTACATCACCAAACCATTTAACCCACGTGAACTGACGATTCGTGCTCGTAATCTTCTAGGTCGTTCAATGAATACCAATACGACTCAAGAAGAGAAACGCAGTGTGGAAAAATATGAGTTCAACGGTTGGGTATTGGATATCAATAGCCGCTCTTTAGTGAACCCGGATGGTGAAGGCTACAAGCTTCCTCGCTCAGAATTCCGCGCTTTACTGCACTTCTGTGAGAACCCAGGAAAAATCCAAACTCGCGCAGATTTGCTTAAAAAGATGACTGGCCGTGAATTGAAACCACACGACAGAACCGTAGATGTGACGATTCGTCGTATCCGTAAACACTTTGAATCAGTCTCAGGTACGCCAGAGATCATCGCCACAATTCATGGCGAAGGCTACCGCTTCTGTGGTGATCTAGAAGACTAAACGTCTACCCCCAGATAGTTAGAAGCCCTTTAACCTCAGGTTAAAGGGCTTTTTTCATGGCTGACTACTGCGCGTGGAGCCGTTCTATAAATCTAATAGACTTTGTCGATGAAGACGCTCTTTTCGATAAGCCACTGCGCTGTTGTACCATCGCTCAATTGCAAAGCTACATTAACGGGCTTATCCACATTAAGCTGCATCGGCCATTCAAACACAACTTCCCATTGATCTTCACTTTGAGTCCGTAAATCTAACGATTCACTGCCCACCAGCCAATTTTTATCCCTTTGCTGGACCATCAACGCATCAATCGTTAAATTGGCAGGTAATATTGCCGACGAATCCAATCTTAATGTCCCATGCACAAGAGGTATTTCGCTCTCATTAGCTGTAGGCATTTGATTGATCCAAAGGTTACTTTTCAACCCAATGGTGATATTTGATATCACGGCACTGCTGTCCTGCAGCCAATTCACTTGCGGTGAACTACAGCCAGATAGTAGTGCCATGACTAATGAAGCCAACCCGATTTTTTTCATACCATTACCTTTGAGTTAACCATTGTTTCAAGACTTGAATATCGTGTTGATACCCATTTTTAATTTCATCTATCCAGTCACCAATATTTTCCCACCAAGCAGGTAGCTCTGGCGACTGTGCCTTTTGTGCAACGTTTTGAATGTGTTTCAAACCAATTGAACCCGCAGCACCCTTGATTTTGTGTGCTTCTGAAACAATGCCTGCTTGATCTTTTGCTACCATATTGGAGTCTAGCACTTCAACGTAACTGGGCATCATCTGCTCGAACATTTGGATACTTTCCAGCACAGGTTTCGGGCCAACAATATCGATATAAGACTCAAGCATTTCAAGATCGAGCAAATGCGTGTTCAACTCACTGTGTTCTTCTGAGGCAGCCTTAACCTTAGCGTCGGTAAGTTGAGTCGCCTCACTATGGGTGAATTTTGCAATCACCTCTTGAATCGCCAGTACTGACAATGGTTTACTGATCGCGTCATCCATCCCTTTCTCTAGATATTCAGCTTTATTTTTCAATACGTTGGCGGTCAATGCAACCAGTGGCGGAAGGTTATCATAAGTTTCTCGATAAAACGCAGCGACATCAAACCCGGTCATGTCTGGCAGTTGAATGTCGAGGAAAACCAGATCGTACTCTTGCGGCACAAATTTTTGTTTGGCTTCTTCACCTGTCATAGCGACGGTAACCGTGTGTCCTAAACTTTCTAGCAAAGAACGAGCAACTGTAATATTGAGCTCAATATCTTCAACCATAAAAATGGCTAAACTTTTTTGAGGAACGGGTAACGTTGGTTTGAATTGGTCATCCTGTGCCAAAGGCACACGAATTGAAACGGTGAAAGTGCTACCAAAACCTTCTTCACTGCTCACAGAAATATCACCATCCATCAAGTTGATTAACTGGCGAGATACCGCTAAGCCAATCCCCGTGCCAACAGCGTGTAAATTGTCCTTACCCGATTTAACTTGATAATACATGGCGAAGATTTTATCGAGTTCAGCTTCCGGTATACCAATGCCTGTGTCTTCAACTTCCATGGTAATGCGCGCAAACTTATCCTCAATGTCAGCGCAGACCGTCATGACGACGCCACCTTCTTTGGTAAATTTCATCGCATTGCTTATCAGGTTCCACAATACCTGACGCAGGCGCGTAGCATCCACTTCAATCGCAACAGGTAAATCACTGAGCCGTTCGAGATCAAACCTAAGCCCTTTTTGCTCTGCCATCAACGCCGAGATGCTTTCAATTTCAGCAACAAATTCTTCAAAATTCAACGGCGCTGGCAGTAGTTCTAGTTTCCGGCGGTCAAACTTATCCATATCAATGATATCGTTGAAGATATTACCTAACGTAATGGCACTGACATTAATGGTCTGCATGTACTTACGCTGTTCTGGGGTCATGGGGCTATCGAGCAACATGCGGCTCAAACCAACGATACCGTTGAGTGGTGTGCGCAATTCGTGGCTGATGGTCGAAATAAAAGTGGTTTTATCCCGGCTCGCTTTTTCCAAAGACTCTTGATTGCGTTTACGTTCGGTAATGTCTCGCCCAAAGCCCACCAACCCTAAGTGGCGACCATCTTTGCTATAAAAAGGGACTTTGCGCAGTTCAAAATAGTTTTTGCGACCATCAGGGTATTCAAGCCACTGCTCATAAGTGATGGCTTGATTGTCAGCAAACACTTTTTCGTCAGTTTCAACGATCTGTTGCGCGACTTCTTTGCTATAGACATCCCACGGAGTTAACCCAACCAACTGATGCTCACGCTTGCCCGTTAGCTCTTCCATCGCTCGGTTGCAGCCAGAAAAAACGCCGTTCGCATTACGGTAGTAAATCAGATCAGGAGAGGCATCGATAAAAGAGCGCAATAAGGCGGTTCTTTCTGCCAATTCAAGCTGCGTTTTTTCGCGTTGATAGACCTCATTTTCTAAATCGGCCATCGCCTCTTCACGCGCTTCCTCTGCCTTAATTCGCTCTTCAATTTCTTGGTTGAGTTTTTCGATATTTTGCTGAAGCTTATAATTGAGCTCTTGATCGCGTGAGCGCATGTCTTTGAGCTTAGAAACCAACTTCGAGAGGCGTTGACGTGACTCTTCTAACTGATCGACCACCACTGAAAGAAAATAGACCGCCCAAGGCGTGATCAATAAACCAAAAAAGACAGAACGAACGATGTCGATATCATCAACATAACCATTGAGCACCAACGTGATACCAACTTGCACCACCACTGCCAAGGCCACTAAAGCGAGCGCAAGAAGAATGGAGAAACGGAGAATGCCCAGTTTGACCAATAGGTCGACATAGTACTGGGCAAGGTTTTTCATGGGTTTCATTAAACACTTCCATGTAATAACAGTGCCACTAGTCTAACGCGTTTAACGTCGATTCGTCAGCCAAGTTAATCACAAGGATTTGCGAAATTGCTTGAATCTTTAGCTGTTTGGAAACGTATAGACAAACGCTCGACTTAAGCGTGAGCCTTGCGCGCCACCTTGATTAAGTGCTCGGCCTATTTCGGTCATCGCAAGCCAACGATTTTCACACCACAGTGGCGCAAGCAGGGTCGGCCGCCGGGCGGCTGACGAGACTCGGTGATAAATGATCTCAGGTGGCGTCATTTGAATCAATTCACTCGCAATGGAAACATACTCTTCTAACGTTGGCGCTTGTAATTTTCCTGCTCGCCACGCTTTGGCCATCGTACTGCCTTCAACAATATGCAACCCATGTAACTTGATACCATCAGTGCCTACCGCTAAGACTTGCTTTAAAGTTTGAAGATTATCGGTACGCGTTTCTTTAGGTAGCCCCACAATGAGATGCGTGCATACTTTGATCCCCAAGGCTCGAGCGCGCTCAGCGATCAACGCATAACATTCAAAATCATGACCACGGTTGATCCGTTTGAGTGTTTGATTATTGGCGGTTTGCAAACCCAGTTCGAGCCAAATTTCAAAACCTTGTCGTACATAATCGGCCAATAAATCGAGCACAGCATCGGGTACACAATCAGGCCGAGTGCCAACGCATAACCCAACAATGTCAGCCGATTGAAGCGCTTGCTGATACATATTTTTCAACACCTGCACTTCTGCATAGGTACTGGTATAAGCTTGAAAATACGCGAGATATTTTTTGGCACGTTTGATTTCACCAGCGCGTTCTGTCAATTGCTGCTCAATACTTTGGGCTTGTGTTTCTTCATCAGCAAAAGAAGCGACATTACAGAAGGTGCAACCACCTCGCCCAATCGTGCCATCTCGATTCGGACAGCTAAAACCACCATGCAGGGTCAGCTTGTGAACTTTTTCGCCATAACGGCGCTGCAGATCTTGGCCGATCGTGTTAACCAGTTGATGTAATTGCATTGAAGAAATACCGCTTATAGATAGTAATGAATCTCAGTTAGATTTATGTAACTAAATTACATCCCTGCAAAATAAATTCACAAAGAGTAGCCGTATCAAACACTCTCCAACCTAACAAAAATCAATAAACATTCATAAAAACAGCGTTATTTGCTTAATGTTGCACCAATGTTAAACGGTACATGCATTTTTAACGAAAAAAATGGGCGACTAAAATGAGTTTTCGTTGGAATTCCTATAAACAAAATTGTAGGATACTTACACATCCGCCCTATTTTTTGTGATATTCCTTACATAAATAGTTGTGGAAAAATCGGTGATATTCGCACCCCTCCTATACAAACCACTAGCAAGTGGCATAAATAAATTGAATATCACTAAGGAATGTTTTTCTCGCCATATTTTTCCGGCGAGAGACGGAAAGGATTCGAACCCGCCAACACAGGCAGGTTTAGATTGATAACAATTAAAGGACAAGTCGCATCGCTAAGTATGCCTTAGCACACGTGCGTCTAAATTGAACTGGAAGGATGTATCTATGGTAGATAGAGAGCAGGATTCACGAGGTCTATATACTCCTGAATTGGAGCATGACGCTTGTGGTATCGGTTTTGTTGCCCACCTGAAAAACCGTAAGTCTCACCAAGTTGTGACTCAAGCTTTAGACATGCTTGCTCGTATGGAACACCGTGGTGGCCAAGGCTGTGACCCATGTTCTGGTGATGGCGCAGGTATCTTATTACAAAAACCCCATGAGTTTTTACTTGAAGAGACCGTTAAACTTGGCTTAAAACTGCCTTCGTTTGAAAAGTACGGCGTCGGCGTGGTGCTGTTTCCAAGAGATGAGCACAAACGCGCCCAGTGTCGTGATATTTTAGAACGCAACGCCAAGAGACTCGATTTAGAAGTACTGGGTTATCGCGTTTTGCCAACCGATAACTCCATGATTGGCGCAGACCCACTTAGCACTGAGCCTCAATTTGAGCACGTTTTCATCTCCGGTGGCCCAAGTACCACCCCCGCAGAATTAGAGCGTAAATTGTACGTTCTGCGTAATTACACCGTTCGAGTCTGCTTAGAAAGTGTGTCCAACATTGGTGATGATTTTTACATCAACTCCATGTCTTACAAAACCTTGGTGTATAAAGGTCAGCTCACCACAGAGCAAGTACCACAGTACTTCATTGATCTACAAAATCCGACCATGGTGACCGCGCTGGCACTGGTGCATTCTCGTTTTTCGACCAATACATTCCCTAAATGGCGCTTAGCTCAGCCTTTCCGTTACATTGCTCACAACGGCGAAATCAACACAGTACGCGGCAATTTAAACTGGATGAAAGCGCGCGAAGCGATCCTCGAATCAGATTTGTTTACACAAGCTGAAATCGACATGCTGCTGCCAATTTGCCAAGAAGGCAGTTCAGATTCCGCCAACTTCGATATGGCATTAGAGTTACTGGTTCTGTCTGGCCGCAGCCTGCCACACGCCCTGATGATGATGATCCCTGAAGCGTGGCAAGAAAATAAAAATATGGATCCAACCCGCCGCGCATTTTACCAATACCATGCCAACGTCATGGAACCGTGGGATGGCCCAGCATCAGTATGTTTTACTGATGGTGTACAAGTTGGCGCAACACTGGACCGTAACGGCCTACGCCCATCACGTTATACCGTGACTAAAGATGATTTTCTGATCATGGCTTCTGAATCTGGCGTGGTTGAAATTGCACCAGAGAACGTGGAATACCGTGGCCGTTTACAGCCCGGACGTATCTTTGTCGCTGATTTAGAGCAAGGACGCATCATTTCTGATGAGGAAGTGAAAGACAGCATTGCCAATGCGCAGCCCTACGCCAAATGGGTTGAAGAGAACCTTCTCAGCTTGAAAAAACTGCCTGAAGCGAGCAACCAGTACAGCCAACCTGCTCCTGAGCGTCTAATGTCCCGCCAACAATCGTTTGGCGTCAGCTCAGAAGAGGTGAATGAAATCATTCTTCCTTTGGCAAAAACCGGTTATGAACCGCTTTCGGCCATGGGTGCAGACTGGCCTCTGGCAGTGCTTTCGCATCAATCACAGCATCTCTCCAACTACTTTAAGCAACTGTTTGCTCAGGTCACCAACCCACCGATCGACCCGATCCGTGAAAGAATGGTGATGTCGCTCAATACTTACCTCGGTAAAGATCAGAACTTACTGACAGAGACCCCCCTGCACTGCTTAAAAGTCGAATTGGAATCTCCGGTTCTTTCCAACTCTGAGCTTGAGAAACTGCGCGCTATTGATAACGAACATCTGCAAGCGAAAACCTTAGATATCGTATTTCAAGCCAGTGAAGATCAAGGCAAATTGGAACGCGCGCTGAAACGCATTTGCCAATATGCAGAAGATGCGGTTATCGATGGTTACTCGATTATTTTATTGACTGACCGCGCGGTAAACTCAAACCATGCGGCGATCCCTGCAATGCTCGCTGTCGGTGCGGTTCATCACCACCTGATCCGTAAAGGCTTACGAGCTAAATGTGACATAGTGGTAGAAACCGGCGACGCGCGTGAAACACACCACTTTGCGACATTGATTGGCTATGGCGCAAATGCGGTTAACCCGTATTTAGTCATTGAAACCATTATCGATTTACAACGAGTCAAAAAACTCGATCCGACCATTGCAGCGAAAGATCTGTTTGACAATTACCGCAAAGGCATCAACGGCGGGTTGCTGAAGATCTTCTCCAAAATGGGCATTTCCACATTGCAGTCTTACCACGGTGCGCAAATTTTTGAAGCGTTGGGCATCAGCAAATCAGTGGTAGATAAGTACTTCACTGGCACTGTATCGCGCATCCAAGGTTTGACCATTGATGACATCGCAAAAGAGGTGTTAGTTCGCCATCGCGTGGGCTACCCGACTCGCGAAGTTCCAGTGCAAGTGTTGGATGTGGGCGGCGTTTATCAGTGGAAACAGCGTGGCGAAAAACACCTGTTTAACCCAGAGACGATTTCGTTGCTGCAACAATCAACACGCAACAAAGATTATGTGCAGTTCAAGCAATATGCGAAAGCGGTAGATGACCAAGGCGACAACGCTGCCACGCTGCGTAGCCAGCTTGATTTTGTTAAAAATCCAGCCGGTTCGATTCCCATTGAGGAAGTGGAACCGATTGAACGTATTTTAAAACGCTTCGCAACCGGTGCCATGTCGTTTGGTTCAATCTCCTACGAAGCGCACTCAACGTTAGCCGTGGCGATGAACCGTATTGGCGCGAAATCCAACTCGGGTGAAGGCGGTGAAGATCCAGCACGCTTTGAACGCAAAGAAAATGGCGATTGGGAACGCTCTGCAATTAAACAGGTCGCTTCTGGTCGTTTTGGCGTGACCTCCTACTACCTCACCAATGCCGATGAACTACAGATCAAAATGGCTCAAGGCGCGAAACCAGGTGAAGGTGGGCAACTGCCGGGTGATAAAGTCGATGATTGGATCGGTGCGACACGCCACTCGACTCCGGGAGTCGGTCTTATTTCACCACCACCACATCACGATATCTATTCGATCGAAGATTTGGCGCAACTGATCTTTGATTTGAAAAATGCGAACCGTACTGGCCGCGTCAACGTGAAATTAGTTTCCGAAGCCGGGGTTGGTACTATCGCCTCCGGTGTGGCTAAAGCCAAAGCGGATGTGGTATTAATTGCTGGCTATGATGGCGGCACAGGTGCATCACCGATGTCTTCGATTCGTCACACAGGCTTACCTTGGGAGCTCGGCCTTGCTGAAACGCACCAAACCTTGCTTAAAAATGGCCTGCGTAATCGCATTGTGGTGCAAAGTGACGGTCAGATGAAAACACCACGTGACCTTGCAATGGCGACATTGTTAGGCGCGGAAGAGTGGGGAATTGCCACCGCTGCGCTAGTGGTTGAAGGGTGTATCATGATGCGTAAGTGTCATAAAAACACCTGCCCAGTAGGGATTGCGACACAAAACAAAACCTTGCGTGAGCGCTTTGATGGCCGCGTAGACGATGTCGTCACCTTCTTCCAATACATGGCGCAAGGCTTACGTGAAATCATGGCTGAACTGGGTTTCCGTACTATTGATGAAATGGTTGGCCAATCGCATAAACTGAAAGTGCGTGACAACATCAACCACTGGAAATACAAAAACCTCGATTTGTCACCAGTGTTGTACATTCAAGAGCCTCGTGCAGAAGATGGTGTTTATTGCCAAACCAAGCAAAATCATCATCTAGAAAACGTGCTAGATCGTCAGCTAATTCAAGTAGCCAACCCCGCGCTTGAGAAAGGCGAAGCGGTTAACGCAGTCTTCCCTATCGTCAACACTGACCGTAGCACGGGTACTATGCTGTCGAACGAAATATCGAAAGTATACAAAGACCAAGGTCTACCTCAGCCAATGAAAGTCAAATTCAACGGCTCCGCAGGACAATCATTCGGTGCATTCCTTGCTAAAGGTGTAACGTTTGAAGTGGAAGGTGATGCCAACGATTATTGGGGCAAAGGTTTATCTGGCGGTACGTTAGTGCTCTACCCTGACACGCGCTCAACCATCATTGCGCAAGATAATATCGTGGTGGGTAACGTCTGTTTCTATGGTGCAACTTCTGGTGAATCCTATATTCGCGGCCTTGCTGGAGAACGTTTTTGCGTGCGTAACTCAGGAGCCAAAGTGGTAGTAGAAGGTATCGGCGATCACGGCTGTGAATACATGACAGGTGGGGTCGCTGTGATCCTCGGTTCGACAGGACGTAACTTTGCGGCAGGTATGAGCGGAGGTGTAGCCTACGTGTGGAATCGACATGGAGACTTCGAAACTAAGCTTAACGCTGAATTGGTTGATCTCGACCCACTGCAACAAGAAGATACCGATCTGCTACGTGAGATGCTCAACAAGCATGTTCAGTTCACAGGAAGTGAAGTGGCTCAGTTATTCCTTGATAATTTTGAAGCAAACCTTACCCAAATGGTAAAAGTGATGCCGCGTGACTACAAAGCGGTTCTTCAAAAACGCAAGGCTGCAGCTGCGCAAGTACAAACGGAAGAAGTGGAGGCCGTATAAATGGGTAAGCCTACTGGATTTTTAGAACATGGCCGCGAGCTGCCAAAAAAGCTCGATCCAACGGTTCGCATTCAAAACAACCAAGAGTTTGTCCTCAACGAAGAGTTTGGTAGCAAAATTAATACTCAAGCGTCTCGTTGCATGGACTGCGGAGTACCGTTTTGCCATAACGGTTGCCCTATCGGTAACATTATTCCTGAATTTAACGATGCCGTTTATCGTGATAGTTGGGAAGAAGCTTGGAAGATCTTAAGCTCAACCAATAACTTCCCCGAGTTTACTGGTCGCGTGTGCCCTGCTCCTTGTGAAAGTTCGTGCGTACTCGGGATCAACCAAGATCCCATTACCATCTGTAATATCGAAAAAACCATCGTGGAAACGGCTTATCGCGAAGGCTATGCCAAAGCGAAAAAGCCGCGTTCTCGTACTGGAAAAACCATCGCTATCATTGGCTCTGGCCCAGCAGGCTTGGCCGCAGCTGAGCAGCTGAACAGCGCGGGTCACTCAGTTACTGTGTTTGAACGTGATGAAAAAGTCGGCGGCCTGCTGCGTTTTGGCATTCCGGATTTCAAACTGGGTATGGACGTTATTGATCGCAAAATCAATTTGATGGCAGAAGCGGGCGTCAAGTTTGAAGTAAACGCACATATCGGTGTTGATATCAACGCACAGCAACTGCGCCAAGAGTTTGATGTCATCTTGCTTACTGGTGGCTCTACCGTGCCTCGTAACCTGCCGATTCCGGGGCGCGAGTTAAAAGGGGTTCATTTTGCGATGGAGTTTCTGGCACAAAATAACCGCCGCGCGAATAAGATGGATCTTAAAACTGACGAGATCCACGCTAAGGGCAAACATGTGGTGGTGATTGGTGGTGGTGATACTGGTTCTGACTGTGTCGGAACCTCAAACCGACACGGCGCCGCAAGCATCACGCAAGTTGAAATCATGCCGATCCCAGCCAATAAACGCCCAGCCAATATGCCTTGGCCGCAATATCCAATGATTTTGCGCACCTCAACCTCCCACGAAGAGGGCTGCGAACGTCATTGGAATATTCTAACCAAAGAGTTCCTCGGCAACGAGCAAGGTCAAGTCACGGGGCTACGTGTTGCTGATATCGTTTGGCAAGATGCAAAACCGGGTGAGCGCCCGAACTTTGATGAAGTCGCGGGCAGTGAACGTATTATTGCGTGTGATATGGCTTTCCTTGCCATGGGCTTTTTACATCCAGAACCACATGGTGTACTTGCTCAGCTTGATATCAAGTTAGATGAGCGTGGCAATGTGGCAACACAAGGTTTTGCGACCAACCAAAAAGGTGTTTTCGCTGCCGGTGATATGCGCACAGGACAATCGTTAGTCGTACGTTGTATCAATGAAGGGCGCGAGTGCGCACGCGAGATCGACGCTTACTTGATGGGCAACACCAACTTAGAAGCGAAAGCCGACTCATTGATGCTTTCAGCCTAGTGCCTCGCGCTCTTTTCGCTGGTTCAAGGTGATCCAGAGCGCTAAGCTGCGATGATTCCTTCCAACGTTCTACTTTTTGGCCAGCATTTAATGCTGGCCTTTTTTATGGCTAATTCTTATTCCATGAGATTACCCACGTTAACAAACTGTAACAACAAAAATTCTATC